>NZ_JABXWD010000670.1 GCF_019173545.1 Candidatus Magnetobacterium casense
AGCCTCATACCAGACAGGTTTAAACTAAGTTAAAACAAGTCGAAAAGGTATTGCGTTATGACGTATGCCGTCCCATAATTGCCCAAAGTCCACTGCCCAAGGTCAAGGGGTAATAGTAGCGAACGTTTCGCTACTAGTTACCGCGTCATAACAGTTGTAAAGTATGCTAAGTAAAACCACACAGAATATTCAAGGTGAGTCAAAGAGTTGCTTCGTTTTGGTAAAAGGCACGGCAGGGTTGTCATTATGCTTAGGAGAAGGAATTCAAGCACACCAATTAGACCCTCAGTCGAATGTCGTTTTATTTTTAAAGTCTTTTTACAGTTGCTTTTACGAGTCCGTGTAGCGAATCCGAGCATAGCCAAGCAGAGCCCCAGCAGTTGCACCAGCAGCATTCGATGCAATCTTGTAGAAGTAGAGCGAGTTCGACACGATGTCAGCCACAGTCCCGTTGTTCGCCGCGTTGTACTCAACAACAAGAGGCCGCTTAAACTTCATGTACATATGAAAGTGCCTAAGAGTCCCAGGCTCCGCAGTCGCGTTGATGATGTACTGCCTATCCCATAGTATCTTGAACCGCTTACGCTGAGTCAAAGTCCTCATAGCCATGTAGCTGTTGCTCGCTAGCTGATCGCCCAGAGTAGGAGCAGCCGCATTCGGTTGCCGATCAATAAAGGCCATTATCCTATGGCACTGATCCGTCCCAGTCCCAGCAGTCGCATAAGACAGTAGCCGCATTTCGATACTCTTGATAGCGATCTTAACACCTATACGTGTAGTAGCCGTGTTGCCCAGAGAGAGCCCATTAAGCAGAGTCTGCAGCCCAGTCGAGTCCATAGCGCCGTCCAAGACCGTGTCCAAGTACTTCAGTTCCCCAGAAGGCCGAGCCCAGAAAGGAGGAGCCGAAGCAGCAGCAGCAGCAGACACAGCCCTACGCCGAGAGTACTTAGTCCGCTTAGAAGGCCGAGAGACCCCGTAGCCAGAGTAGCCCCGCTTCATAGCCATGTTGTATGTCGAGTGTCGGTTAGTGTTTGTTTTTTTTTCTTTTTCTTTTTTTTCTTAAACCTGAAAGGCTTCCGACGAATGACGTCACTTCACAACTTTTTCCCAACCGACTACTAAGATTGTTTTGAAGGGTTCTAAAACAATGACGTCAGGGTGCCGTCCCATAATGTAACCGAGGTCACCTGTAACCGAAGTGGGGGGTAATACTGTCCCCCCACCTCGGTTACAAACGCAGTTGCAAGTTCATAGCCTCATACCAGACAGGTTTAAACTAAGTTAAAACAAGTCGAAAAGGTATTGCGTTATGACGTATGCCGTCCCATAATTGCCCAAAGTCCACTGCCCAAGGTCAAGGG
>NZ_JABXWD010000671.1 GCF_019173545.1 Candidatus Magnetobacterium casense
TATATTTCATGGTAACTATACTTTAAGGCAAGAAAGAAAGGGGCGGCTCCGCCCCCCTTCAGAACCCCCCGCAAGGGGACCAGTCCCCTTGACCCCATTTTACCATGCTCTTTTAAGAAGATACCATGCAACGGCAATGTGACTGCGATTGCCCTGTTGTGCCCCCGCGCACAACATAAATGCCTAATGAATATATCTGTTATGCTATAATAGGGTGGAAGTGCAATGAAAAGATTTAACCTCTTGTATAACACCACTATGGGGTTGACCCATCTGGGGCGATATAAGATACTGCATGAGCTTGGTCATGGGGCAATGGGTGTTGTCTACAAGGGCAATGATACGATCATTGACCGCACGGTAGCCATAAAGACCATCAAGCTGGGGAAGGTGCTGTCGTCTTTTAAGGAAAAGGAGCTTCTGGCGTTGTTCTACCAGGAGGTTCGGATAGCAGGCAAGCTGGCACATCCAAACATAGCGATGATCTACGATGCGGGGCAGCACTATGACATACATTACTTTGTCATGGAGCACGTCAGCGGAGTCTCTCTCAAGAGCGTCATTACGGATAAACTCCCGCTGTCGCTTGATGACAAGGTTCGCATCTTAACCATCATCGCCAACGCCTTGCACTATGCCCATCAACGTGGCGTCATACACAGAGACATCAAGCCTGCCAACATCATGCTCCTGGAGGATTACCAGGCAAAGATAATGGACTTCGGTATCGCCATGCTCTCAACGGCCAAGGACGCCATGGCCAGACCCACGCAGGACAAGATACTCGGTACGCCCTCATACATGTCCCCGGAACAGATCAGTGGACAGGACTTGGACAGACTTACGGATGTGTTTTCCCTCGGCGCCATGGCCTATGAATTTATAACGGGCAGAAAGGCCTTTCCGGCAAGCGATATCACCTCCCTGTTTCATAAGATCAAGACCGAAAACCCTATTGCCCCGCACCTCATCTTGCCAGAAATAGACAAAACCCTCAGCGATTGTATCATGGGCGCTATGAAGAAAAACAAAGAGGAACGTTTCCAGTCGGCAAGTGAGTTTGCCGATGCCCTGGTCATTTTTCTCAACAAGAGCGAAAAGGAAGGCTCACAGAGTGCCCGCAGCCCCGTAGAGTACGCCAACAAGGATTTCCTGCTGACACTTAAGAAGAATTACGCCTTTTTTTCGGACTTTACCCTGGAAGAACTCCACACAATTATAAAAATAAGCAAGAAAAACACATTCAAGGCCGATGAAGTGATATTTAAGGAAAATACCATCGGTAACACGATGTATATCATCATATCGGGCCAGGTCAGGATCACAAAGGTATTCTCCCCGCAAGAGACCCCAACCCTGT
>NZ_JABXWD010000672.1 GCF_019173545.1 Candidatus Magnetobacterium casense
CGAGTTCCTCGATGCGGTGCGCGGCGCAGGGGAATGGTGCCGAGTGTTCCAGTCCCCTCATGATCTGATAATCGGCGTTGCGGAATCCGTAGATGGCCTGCTTGGTATCGCCAACGACAAAGAGGCTCCCACCCTGAGAGAGGGAGTTCTCCACCAGCGGCGTGAGGTTCTTCCACTGGATCGGCGACGTGTCCTGGAACTCGTCGATGAGGTAGTGGCAGAGGCTCTGTCCGAGTCTGAAGTAGACGTCGGGGACGATACCCTGGTTGAGGTACAGCGACAGGTTGTGTGAGATGTCGTCGATAAAAATCATACCCTGTTGCCTCTTGACCTGGTCAAGGCCGGCCTCAAATGCCTTGTAGACCCGTATAAACGGCGTGTAGTACACCTGAGAGTACAACTTTATGTACTGCCTGATTGTCTGTGCAAGTTCACTCCATTGCGTGCAGATGTCGTCGTAGAGTGTGATCGTTGCAGTGTTCTTTTTTGCAGATTTTTTCACGGGCGGATTCTTGATACCGCGGTTGATGAGGTCTGCAAACCTGTCGGTTCGGATGTTTTCGAGGATGTTGGCAAATGCGCTCGTGCCGCTTCTTTCAAGCTGTGAGCGTTCGATCAGTTCGTGGAGGGACTCGGCCTGTCGTCGCAGGGAGTTTTTGACGGTCTCCATGGCCCTGTAGTGGTCGTTGATGACAAGGCGGGCGCCCGTGGAGGCCAGTTTACGATATATTGCCTGGATCTCTCTGAGTATGGTTGAGGTAGGCTCCCACAGGAAAGTCCTGTCGTCCTGTCGACTGTCGTGGATGAGGTCAACGACACCGTGCATGAGGGCGGCCTCCTTGGAGTTGTGGCGGATGCGTCGCAGAAAGACCTCAAAGGCATACTCCATCAGTGCCTCGTAGTCCAGGAGGATGTCAAAGTCGGGGTTATAGCCCATATCCAGTGCGGAGGCCTTGAATATCGATGTCATAAAGCTGTCTATCGTCCGCACCTGGAAGAACGAAAAGCCCTCAAATATCTCATCGAGGACGACACTGGCCTGTCGCTGTAGTGAGTCATTGTCGGTGCCGAGTTCAGCGGAGAGTTCGTTGAGCGTATCGGGTTTGCCGATTGAGAGTTCCTTGAGCCAGAGCACAATGCGTTGTCGCATCTCCCTGGAGGCGTTATTGGAAAACGTAATGGCGATGATGTTTTTCAGCGAGTTATTGCGTATATCCGCCGATAACAGGAACCTCACAAAGCGCTTTGTAAGCGCACGGGTCTTCCCCGATCCGGCGGAGGCCTTCAGCACTATCGAGTGCGGGAATTCTTCCACGGGGCTAACCTCTCCCCTTGACCCCATAAAGCGCAGA
>NZ_JABXWD010000673.1 GCF_019173545.1 Candidatus Magnetobacterium casense
GCTGTTAAGTGATAAAAGTTAGTTAACTAGGGCAGTATACTATATATATACTGCCTAAGTGTTAACTTAACACGTTAACTTAACATTAACAAAAGTGTTAACTAGGAGGAGCAATGAAGGAGGAAAATGAGCTGGGGTAAGTCGATAATCTATTGGCGGGAGGATGATGAAGTCTTTGTCTCTGTCCCGTTCACATGGTATCTTCCGATGGCTCGGCGTCTATGCGAAGTAAGCATAGAGGCAGGGAGATGCGTCCATGCTGGTGGACCTGCGGTTGACCTTATGCCTGAATATCTAGCAGGGGTAGCGGAGTACATTGGCGGTAGCTTGTGGCCGAGTCCCATTAGTCGGCATAACCCGGATGCAACCTTCACAACGCGTGGGTGTCCGAATCGTTGTAAGTTCTGCGCTGTTCCCGTAATTGAGGGCGACCTGCGGGAACTATCTGATTGGATCCCCGCACCCATTATCTGTGACAACAACCTTCTAGCAGCCAGCGCTCAACATTTCGACCTTGTCATTGATCGGCTCAAGCCATTCAAGGGCGTGGACTTTAATCAGGGGCTAGACGCACGCCTTCTGAATACACATCACATAGAACGGCTCCAAGAGCTATGTCTCCCCAAGTTGCGATTTGCGTTCGACCACGTATCCCTAGAAAACAAGGTTATGAGTGCTATTGAGCGGGTGCTGAAGGCGGGATTCGCACATCGCCGTCTGGGTTGCTATGTCATGTTTGGCTTTGAGGATTCACCAGAGGATGCTTTATATCGGGCAGAGACGATCAAGGCCAAGGGCATCAAGCCATTTCCCCAGCGATATCAACCCCTGAACGCGTTAAAGAAAGACAGTTGGATCGGGCAAGGTTGGACAGCCCAGGAAATGCACCGATTCCAGAGGTATTGGTGTCGGCAAAACTGGCTAAGCAAAATACCATACGCGGAGTTTAGAGATGGTCTGCAAAGAGTGTAAGGAGGCATTATGAAACCTAGGCAATTACTCCCAATCGGAATCGCCATCATCTTTGGCCCGCCAACTATAGCGGGACTTGTTGTGGGACACTTCCATGGGGTTTGGGCTGGTGTGGTAGTCGGCGTAGTGGCCCTGGCGGTTGTGTTACTTGTGGCCTACTACTGGGTTATGAAGCATACGAAGACCGATAAGGGCGAGAAACAGAACGGTTAAGCCTGTTCTCTGCCTTGCTTAATCAGGTTTGTGACTTCCATGATGAACAGCATCGTGCCGACACCGAGCAACGGCGCCGCCACCTTGATATCAGAGTCCATAGCGAATACTCCCCAGATGATGATGCAGATGGACAGGATAATTCTGATCCATCCCGTCTTCC
>NZ_JABXWD010000674.1 GCF_019173545.1 Candidatus Magnetobacterium casense
TACACTACCCGGTCCATATCTCTTCTCACCGATAGCATACAATACGAAGCGCGAAGAAGGTTCGTCTCGTGACCAGAAGGTCAACGCTCTCATAGCATCTACAGACAGCATGTCACTATCCGGGAATACCCGCGTCAAGCCGCTGGTGCTGTCAGTTAATTGGTCACATACGGAATATTGTGTGAGGGTATCTCCAAAGTGCGTGTGCTGACCACAACGGACATATGCGTTGATGCCTGTCGTCTCCACCAGGAACGCGGGGGCTCTTTGGGTATCAGAGACAACCACCGCCGTCGCCCCAGAAGTGGAACCCGTGAGAACCTCTCCTACGGTGAACTGTCCCGGTGTGGTGACATCATCGGAAGTGTCCGTCACCATCATATAACCATATTTGCCATTCCAGTAGGTAACCGTTGCGCTCGTCGGGGCAATCTCAGGTGCGAGGAAAATGGTGCCAGTAACGGTCTCCCCTATCTCAAACGTCCCAACAATGGTGTTGACCACCACCTTGCGGGTCAGATATGTGCTGGCATACCCTTCAAACCTGGAGTCTACCGACCGGTTGCTCTCACCTGCGATCAGTTCACCGAATGCCAGAAACCTCTCATACCAGTTGTTGCGAAGAGTGATGCTGTTGCCGATGAGCGCCTTGACCGGGATGTGCATCCGCTTGAACTCGTTCCCCTCGATATCCGTCGCATTCGGGTTGCCATAACTGTAGCTCCAATTTGCCACGTTGGATACAGTTCCAGTCTCAAGCGATGTCTGCCCGGTCAGCGTCTCACCATCCTGAAAGATCCCGTCACCGTTCAAGGCCACATAAAGCACAGCACCAGCATACTGTTGCACCACCCCGGTCGCACCATTGTACGAACCTACAACCGTCTCCCCCACTATGTACGCTCCAACCACACCCGCCATGGTAGACTTCCAACCACCCTTCAGGATGATCCCATACACATCCTGAAACGTCTCGGTGGTGTGCAGGAAGAGGCAATCACGAACGCTTGTCCACCACGTTCCGTATATGATGTCTCCATATGCCGGATACTTGCTGTCAATCACCAAGCATTTCTGCGGACTGTTCTGTGAGTCGAACCATACCCTGTTGACGTTCGTGTTCCATGCCGTGTAGAGATAGAGACCCGTGGCCCCCGCTCCTGTCAGTGACAACTTGAAATTCTCGAAGGTCTGCTTCAGGCTGTAACTGGTCCCGACGGTCTGGATCGCTACACCCGCCCCGGTATAAAGAATCCCCGAAGTGAGAAACCCGTTCCCTACAATGCCGGCACTGTCAGTCGGCATGGTGAGGGTCGTACCGGCGATGCTGCACATCCTCGTAAGATA
>NZ_JABXWD010000675.1 GCF_019173545.1 Candidatus Magnetobacterium casense
AGCTGGCCCACCACTTCATAGAGTTGGGGAAGAAGCTGGGGATAAAGGTTTCCTGTGTGAGCACGTTTGGGGAGCAGCCTGTTGGCAGGGCTATGGGCCCGGCGCTGGAGGCCAGGGAGGCCCTGAACACGCTGCTGACAGGAAGGGGCCCTGTTGATCTGATAGAAAAGGCCTCGATAGTTGCAGGGATGCTGTTTGAGTTCAAGGGGTTCAAGAACCCGCAACAGATGGCGTCTGACATTATAACTTCGGGAAAGGCCGGGAAAAAACTGAAGCAGATAATAGCGGCGCAGGGAGGCAACCCCAACATAAAGCCCGAGGACATACCGATAGGGCCCTGTGTGGCAAAACTGAAGGCGGCCTGCTCAGGGAAGGTGTGGTGGATAAGCAACCATGCGCTGGTGCACATCTGCAGGGAAGCCGGGGCGCCTAAGGCGAAGGGGGCCGGAGTTTACCTGTACAAGAAGGTCGGGGATGCTGTAAAGAAGGGAGATGTTCTGATGGAGATATATTCCGAGAACACGTTCAAGCTGAACAGGGCGCTGAATGCGGCCAGCCAGCACTACATAATAGGGATTGGGGACAAGTACGACATGATGCTGGCCAGGATACCGGAAGAGAAATACGCCAAGAGGTTCATTCTGGAGAGGTAGACGGTTTTTGGTTATAGAGCTTCGGCTAAACTGAGAACAAAAAAGAAACAGCGGGGGCTAAAAACTGCAGGAACTTCCCCCTTTTTAATCGACAACGATGTTGGTCTGTGTCCTGATTACGCCGGATGTGAACTGTATCTTGGACACTACCAGGGCTCCCAGGGTGTTGATGTCAGACGCCTCTATCCTTGCTATTGCGTCGTAGGGGCCTGTCACAACATGGACTTCTCTGACGCCGTCTATCTTGGCTATCTGCTTTGTGACTTCCTTTGCCTTTCCCTGGGAAATCTCGATGAAGATGTAGGCTGATACCGCCATTTTAACCTCCTGATTAGTTAAAGGTTCGGGGCTTTTAAAACTTTCCTCCAAGGGTAATGATGCTCTGGTTCGGGGACAGGAGGCTGAAGAGGGCCGAAAAGATGGATGAGATTTACAGGAAGGTGTCCAGAAAGGGCGTTAAAATCACTGAGAAGGGCACGTTCGGCCCGACACTCACATTAAACACATACAATATACTGTGCGACCTGGAGAGCTACAGAATGCTGGAGGGGCTGGATGACGGCCTGATGTTTGATGCCGGGTCGGGGAACGGATGCGTCCTGGCTGTGGCAAAATCCATTTTCAAGCTGAACTGCTTCGGAATAGAGTGCGACAGGGAGCTGATGGAGGAGGCTGATGAATATTTTTCG
>NZ_JABXWD010000676.1 GCF_019173545.1 Candidatus Magnetobacterium casense
ACCGTCAAATACGCCTAAACCTAAGAAATTAACACTAAAAGACTTGGAGGTACTGGAGGTATCATGCTTAACTTAACACCTATGCCCTCCGCCCCCCTTCAGAACCCCCTGCAAGGGGGCCAGCCCCCTTGACCCCACAAAGGTGCTATGTATTAATGAAGGAGGGTGCTAGTGTCCAGGAAGAAAGCAAACGGCGCATTAAACGTAGACAGCGTTAAGCATAAAGATAAGCGTACCAATATCCCTACTGAGGAATTGCGTGATTTTGTTAGGGAAGACGAGAAGTCCCCCAAGGTTGTTCACTATCCACGTGACCCCTCTCTTGACCCCCAGTTGGTATGGAAGGGTAAGGATGAGCAGGACGGTAAGGATTTATCGGTTGCGTGCGTTCCTATCTACATACAGGAAAAGATACATCCCCAGGCGATTGTGGAGGACATTAAGTCCTACGCTGCCAGGGAAAAGGCAGAGGAAGGCCCTCGATTATTTGCGGACTTTAACGGGATCGGGTTTGAGGAGCTGATTGAGTTTTATCGGCATGAGCAGAATTGGTCTAACCGGATGATACTTGGCGATTCCCTTCAGGTAATGGCCTCCCTTGCAGAGAAAGAGGGGCTTAAGGGCAAGGTTCAGATGATATACATCGACCCGCCGTATGGGATTAAGTTTGGCTCCAACTGGCAGATAAGCACCAGGAAGCGAGACGTCAAGGACGGCAAGGCCGAAGATGTAACCAGACAGCCGGAGCAGGTCAGGGCGTTTCGGGATACCTGGGAGCTTGGGATACATTCGTACCTGAGCTATCTGAGGGACAGGCTGTTGGTGGCAAGAGAGCTGCTTACTGAGACCGGGTCGTGCTTTGTGCAGATCAGTGATACTAATGTCCATCTTGTTAGGTGTATTCTTGATGAGATTTTTGGTACTGAAAATCAGTGTGCAACAGTTGTGTGGAAAAAAGGAACACCTGATTCAGGTACAATTCGTAACTCTTTTAATTATCTGCTTTGGTATATGAAAGACATCAAGATGGGTATTGTTAAGATTGGAAAGCTTTTCACGGAAAGGGCTGGAGATGAAGGCACAACAGAAGACCCAAAGAAATTGGCTTTGTGGGGTAGTTTTCAAGGTTTAGAACGTCCACTTACTACAGACGAGAAGCGTAGCATTTTTCGTATCCTCTTTAAAAAGCAGGGTAAAATTTTTTTTCACGGTTAAAAGGCATGGATTCCTGCTTTCGCAGGAATGACAGTTACAGGCGTTTTCCAAGTGTGTCATTCCTGGCTTGACCAGGAATCCCTGATGCATAAAAGCATAGTTACCATGAAATATAAAGAGGATAC
>NZ_JABXWD010000677.1 GCF_019173545.1 Candidatus Magnetobacterium casense
CCCCCCTGGCCTGTCGCAATGTCGCTACGTGGTCTACGTTGACACTTAAGATCATGTCCAGCCTCCTGCGATCTATATTTTTACTGTGTCATATAATAACCTATCCACTGAAGCAATGACAACTGACGTGGAAAGCGCACTAAATTCATCAAGTTTATTGACGTATCCTCTTTAAAAAGCTGCGTAAAAGTATAGTTACCATGAAAGATAAAGAGGATACTAAGAGAGTATATATGAAAGGTGGGAGATGGCAACTTTGGCCAACACTCCCCTCTTGAGTTTATAAGAACAAATCTCAGACCTCAAAAAAAAACTGTTGACAACCACATACGATCCATAATATAATTAACTTTCATGTGATGATACGGCAACGTTCATTGATGATGGCGCTGTACTATCAGGAGAGGTACCCGAGTGGCCAAAGGGGACGGGCTGTAAACCCGTTGGCTCAGCCTACGGAGGTTCGAATCCTCCCCTCTCCACTTAATTTCGGGGCGTAGAGCTGGGTACCCCAACAGAACGGTGTGCCCCGGCAAAACGGTGTATCCGGTGCGGCTCTGGCCGGTGTGGCGCGGGAGTAGCTCAGTGGTAGAGCGTCAGCCTTCCAAGCTGAGGGTCGCGGGTTCGAATCCCGTTTCCCGCTTAGTACACAGTCCCGGGTGGGTTCTAACACCGGGTGAGTTCTGACCCGGACGAGTTTTGACAGGTAAGGACAGAGAGCAAGAGATGGACAGTGCCCATGTAGCTCAGTCGGCAGAGCACATCCTTGGTAAGGATGAGGTCACCGGTTCAATTCCGGTCATGGGCTCCACCCCCAGCTACTGTAAGGTAAGTGATCCTTATTAATACAAAGGAGGTTTTTTTTAGATGGCAAAGGCCAAGTTTGAAAGAACAAAACCGCACGTGAACATAGGCACGATTGGTCACGTGGACCATGGCAAGACAACTCTGACGGCGGCAATAACCAAGGTGCTCGCAATCAAGGGCCAAGCCAAGTTTACGGCATACGACCAGATAGATAACGCCCCTGAAGAAAAAGCCAGGGGTATTACAATAGCCACGGCACACGTGGAGTACGAAACAAGCAAGCGACACTACGCACACGTCGATTGCCCCGGACACGCCGACTATGTCAAAAACATGATAACCGGAGCGGCCCAGATGGATGGCGCCATCCTGGTGGTCAGTGCAGCCGATGGCCCGATGCCTCAGACGAGGGAACACATCCTGTTGGCCAGACAGGTTGGGGTGCCATATATAGTGGTATTTATGAACAAGGTCGATATGGTGGACGACCCCGAACTCTTAGACCTGGTCGAACTTGAGGTCAGAGAGTTGCT
>NZ_JABXWD010000678.1 GCF_019173545.1 Candidatus Magnetobacterium casense
TGAAAATGGATTCCCGTTTTCACGGGAATGACAAGAAATGGTATTTTGCGCCCATCTGTGTCATTCCTGCGTAAGCAGGAATCCAGAAAGTGCGAAACCATAGTTTATAATTGAACTATCATAATTTTATCGTGTAAGGAGGTTTATGACGGACCATCTAAGTAGCATAACGATAGCGATATTGCCCGCAGCGGGCGATCAGCATCTGGTACGCATCAACGGCAACCCGTCACATCACATCACCGAAGCCGAGGTAGCCGCCCTCCTTGCGCAGACGCGCAGGAACCTGTGGCGTTACGACGCAACCGCAGGGGCCGCCCTCGGAGGGCAGTTGTACGACCTACTCAATCGTGGAGCGGGGACGCTTGCGGGGATCATCGCCACTGCCAGGACTGCCGGTATCTCCGGGCATACGCATCTGTACGTGCAGACGCCCTACGAGTTGACGCAGTTGCCGTTTGAGTTGTTGCACAACGTGAGCTTTGTCCTGCTCAACCACAACATCCACGTGATCCGGCTCGTTGATAACCGGGGGAAGTTAGCTGTGGTTGAATCGAAAAAAGAGCCGCTGAAGATGCTCTTTATGGCCTGTTCGCCAACGGACTTGGGAGATAATGTCCTCAGCTTTGAGAAGGAGGAGGAGCGTATCTTTGACGGCATCGGTGATTTTAATATTGACATGACCATAGAGGACTCCGGAAGTTTTACAGGTCTTAGGTCAAAAAACAAGGCAACCGGAGGCTTTGACATCATCCACATAACGGGACATGCCGGTCTTGATAACGCTATTGGGCCGGTGTTCTACATGGAGGATGAGGTTGGCAAGTTGCAGAAGGTCTCTCCGGCGATGTTGTGGGATGCGATCAAAGAGTTTCCACCCAAAATGCTCTTTCTGTCGGGATGCTTTACCGGAGGCGCTGATGAGAAGGCAAACTCGGAGTCGTTTGCTTACCAGATGGCGCAGAATGGTATACAATGGGTGCTTGGCTGGGGATTGCCTGTTTCGGATACGGGGGCGACGTTTGTGGCTGCCGAAATATACAAGTATCTTGCCGTTGGCAAGGGGCTTGATCATGCCGTGCAAAGTGCACGAAGACTGCTTGATGACCAATATCACCCCTGGCCGCTCTTGAGGTTCTTTGGTGATGCGACGCCGATTGTGCCGTTGGTGGCGTCTGGTTTGAAATCCAGGCCCGTCACTCCTGTTAAGTTGAGGCACAAGACCCTCACGGACAGCAACGTTCGGGTGCTTGACAGTGGGTTTGTTGGCAGGAGGCGGCGTATTCAGGAGGGGGTGAGCGTACTGAGGGGGGATGCTGACAAGCACGGGCTTTTGGTG
>NZ_JABXWD010000679.1 GCF_019173545.1 Candidatus Magnetobacterium casense
CCTCAACTCCACCAACGGCACAAACCTCACATCCGAGGACCTGTTCTGCTGGAACCAGTCCACCTCGGACCCGGACGGCGACCCGGTCACCAATTACTACAACTGGTACAGGGACGGCGCATTTCTGGACGTTCCCGGCACATTCCCTGGGATAACCAACGAAAGCAGCACAAGAATCCTCCTCCACCTGAACAATGACAGTTCAGTCGGGGAAAACAGCACACTGGCCTACGATTACTCAGGGAACCAGAACGCCTCAATCATAAACACAACCTGGAACTGCACAGATGCCAGGATAGGCAGATGCGCCCTCCAGTTTAACGGCACCCGAGGCTCCTATGCCAACATGTCCGTCGCATCCGGCAGCCCGGCCACCATAGAATTCTGGTTCAAGCCTTTTTCAACAGCAAACACCTACATTGTGATTTACTCCGAGCTTGATGGGGGTGCATCTTTGAGCAACGCCGTTTTGATAAGCGGAGGCAGCTTTTATGCATATGCGTGGACCCCGGGATACACCACAGGCCCGGCCGTCCAAGCCAACAAATGGTACCACATAGCGCTTGTGGCAGACACGCTGAACTACACATTCTACGTTAACGGAGTAAGCTACGGCACAAAAACAGGAGGAATATACGGGGGCGGCAACAAGTACCTCATAGGATATAACAGCGTCCCAACCGACCTGAACGGCCTGATAGACGAATTTTCAATCTACAACAGGACGCTCAGCCCAGATGAAGTGCTGGACCACTACATGAAAGGCAGCAACACCACAAACAACACGCTCCCGGGCTATTACATAAGAAAAGGAGAAGTATTGTCCTGCAACGTGACCCCATATGACGGAATGAGTTACGGTGTTTCCCTTGGCTCCAGCAACCTCACCATCAGGAACACCCCGCCGGTTGTAAACCTCTCCTATCCGCCGAACGCCACCTCAGGTTATAACTCCCCACTTACCCTTAACTGGACAGTCTCGGATACAGATTCCGATATCCAGTCAGCCTACCAGATAATGATAGACAACGACACAGACTTTTCCAGCCCGGAGATTAACATCACAAACTCCACCAACCAGACCAGACACACAGCCACCCTGGGTCCATCTCTATACTACTGGAAGGTGCGGGCCAATGACACAGACACGGGAGGCTCCAACTGGTCAGAATGGTCAGAAACATGGCAGTTCCAGACAAATTCACCGCCCACCCACACCAACCCCATCCTCAACTCCACCAACGGCACAAACCTCACATCCGAGGACCTGTTCTGCTGGAACCAGTCCACCTCGGACCCGGACGGCGACCCGGTCACCAATTACTACAACTGGTAC
>NZ_JABXWD010000068.1 GCF_019173545.1 Candidatus Magnetobacterium casense
TGATTCTATTGCTCTTTGATTCATATATAACAGTCTATCACTTCTTGAGCTATTTTGCAATAATTATTTTTCTGCTGCCCCTCTACCATGCTTTTTAAAGAGGATACAAAGATTTTAACCTGCGCAAGACCCATTACCTCAGACAGTATCTGCATATGCTTAGAGATTTACGTGCCGCTTCAACCGGTAAATTAAAGTTGTCCTTTGCAATACCGTTTTGGTTCAATACGCTTGCAATTGATGACAAGGCATTGTCGTTTCACATCATAGATGCAGCCGATGAGGTGGCCGTCATGAGCTACAGGACACAGTTTGATGAAATGGTGAATTTTGCCTGTAAAGACCTGTGTTATGCAAGCAGCGTCAATAAACCCCTGTATCTGGGAGCAGAGATTACCAAGCTACCGGATGAACAACATTTTGTTTTCAAAAAACAAGAGGTTATAAAGTTTGCTAAAGCAGATAACGGTAAGTTAGTCTTGACAGATCCGTTGAGCGGTGGCGCAAACTTCTTCAACAATTATGAAGTTAAAAGCGAAAAATTAACGTTTCATAAAAGCCGAGCTAACCTGAAAGACATTTTAAACAGGCTGCCTGCGTTTAAAAGCTTTTCGGGGTATATTATTCATAGTTATGAGGAAATGGATTGACTGCCTGGTTGAATTCGTTGTCGTTTATTGCAGATTTTGACTTGATTAATTAAAATATGATAAGTACCTGCACACAATAGACAAGAAGTAGTATAAATCTCTCTTGCTGTAAAAAATCCTGTGATGATATTGCCCCTGTCATATAGTGTTTTGTGGTATTATATTTGAGGTTGTTTGATTTTTTAAAGATATTCGGAGGCATATACATGAGCAGGACGTACAATATAGGTGTTATCGGAGGGGATGGCACGGGGCCTGAGGTTATCCGTGAGGGGATAAAGGTTCTGGAGGCGGCTGCAGCATTGGGCGGCTTTAAAGTTGAATTTACGCACTATGATTTTGGAGGAGGGCGTTATCTCAGAACCGGTGAGGTGTTACCGGAGAGCGCCTTGTCTGATCTGAGGCGTCACAGTGCGCTGTTTCTTGGTGCCATAGGGCATCCAGACGTCAAGCCGGGGATACTGGAGAAGGGGATACTGTTGAGACTGAGGTTTGAACTTGACATGTATGTAAATCTGCGACCTGTAAAGCTCTACCCTGGCGTGGACTGTCCACTCAAGGACAAGGGGCCCAAAGACATAGATTTTGTTGTCGTCAGGGAAAACACCGAAGGGTTGTATGCCGGAGCCGGCGGATTCTTCAAGAAAGGTACCCCTGATGAGGTTGCGGTCCAGGAGTCGGTCAATACACGCAAGGGGGTTGAGCGTTGCCTACGGTATGCCTTTGACTACTGCAAGCGGCGTAACAAGGATAAAAAGCTCACACTCTGTGGCAAGACCAATGTCCTGACCTACGCATTTGACCTGTGGGAGCGTGTCTTTTATGAGGTTGCCCGCGAGTATCCCGACATCAAGGGCGACTACGCACACGTCGATGCCATTACGATGTGGTTTGTCAAAAATCCCGAGTGGTTTGACGTAATAGTTACCGACAACATGTTTGGCGATATAATCACCGACCTTGGTGCCATGATCCAGGGTGGCATGGGGATTGCCGCCGGGGGCAACATCAATCCGGCGGGCACTTCCATGTTTGAACCCATCGGAGGGTCAGCCCCAAAGTACACCGGTAAAAATATCATTAATCCCCTTGCCGCCATCTGCGCAGGGGCAATGATGTTAAGCCACCTCGGTGAGGAAACATCCGCCACCCTCATTGAACGAGCAGTAATGGAGGTCACGGGCAAACACATAAAGAGCCTCGCCGCCGGCAACATGGGGATATCAACAACAGAGGCAGGAGACCTGGTCGCAAACTATGTAGCTAATTTGTAGCAGTCAATATAGCGCGTAGGCTTGGTGTGCAGTACAACGGGGGCGGTTATCCCCCCGTAGACCCACAACGCACTAATTATGTATATTCTTTATATTTCATGGTAGCCAAGAAAGAAAGAGGCGGCTCCGCTTCTTTGTCGCTCCAGGTCGCACTTGGTTCCTGCGAAACCTTTTATAGCGCGTTTCGATTGCATGCGATACAAAGAAAGAAAGGGGCGGCTCCGCTTCTTGTCGCTCCAGGACGCTCCTGGCCCCCTTCAGAACCCCCCGCAAGGGGAGGGGCGAGCCGCCCCTGGCACGAAGAAGTCCCCTTGACCCCGTAAAATGCCATGTATCTTGTTTTTAATCCAAAGCGCTTAAGGGTATGCCAATTGAGCGTTTTAGTTTTAGGTATGCCATTTCGTAGCCGTATATGGCCTCTGATAGTCTGCGCTCGGAGGTAACCAACAGGTTATTGGCATCCATGACGTCGAGCGTTGTTGCAAGACCGGCATCGAATTGTCTGTTTACGCTGTGGTAGTTGTCGGCGGCGTAGGTCACGGTGTCTCTGAGGGCGTTTATGACGCCTCCTTGTGTCAGATATTGCAACCAGGCGCTTTCAACATCGAGGGATATGGTCTTTTTCAGATATTCGACAGCCAACTCACTCTGTCGCTGCTTTGCCCTGGCCTCCCTGATATTGGCTTGCCTGGTGCCACCCTCGTACAGGGGTAGGGTCAACTTTACGGTTGCGTAGGCTATTTCGGTGTTGTCGAATAACCAGCCGGGATTGTCGTCTTTTTTCATAAGCACGCCCTCCACGGACAACGTCGGCCAGGCAGAGCTGATTGCAGACTCTATTGTCTTTTGGGCAATCTCACTGGCAGTGGTGTATGACTTGAGCTCGGCCCTTCTGTTTATGGCCGTTTGGGTGAGACACTCGATGTCGCCTGCAATGCAATTTGCCAGGTCGTGCGTTACAGGGGGGGTGTCTCTGACGTCGAAGTCATCCGTGAAGTCATCCTTTAGGCCTGCGAGTTTTTTTAGTGTGGCCTTTTTGATCTTCAGGTCGTTTTGTGCTTGCAACACCTCGGTTGTGGCCGTTGAGAGTTCCGCTTCGGCCCTCAGAAGTGCGGTTTTTGTCACCTCTCCGGCTAACAGCCTGGTCCTGGCCGCATCACGGTAGAGGGTTAGTCGCCCGACGTTTGCCTGTGCTATCTCCACGGACTTCTTTGCCTTCAGACAGTCGTAGAAGGCCCCCGCAATGCCGTAGAGATATCCTTCGGTTACGGAATCGTAGTCGTATCTGTTTTTTTCGATTGATTTTTCGGCCATATCAATTGCCTTGAACTCTTTGCCTCCCAACGAAAGACTTTCATCCAGTCTGACGCCGCCGCTGGCGGATGAGTTTGGTTGCATCACCATTCCCCCGGAGACAACCTTGTCACGGTTATACTGCGTGTAGAGTGAAAAGGCCGAAACCTTTGGGAGAACAGCCGCAACGGCCTTGTTTTTTTGCTGCTCTGCGATGTAGATATCCTCCTGCGATATCTTGATTGTTTCGGAGGTCTGCAGGGCATACCGGTAAAGCTCCTCCAGGCTGTAGGGATGCGATACATCGGCCCCAAAGAGCAATGCTGGCAGCATCCACAGGGATATCAACCAGACCCCGATTTGGATAACAGAACTTGCAACTCTCACGTTGCGGTGGGACTCAACCGGACTTTCCGTATCTACTTCTGAGATACTCATAGACAGCAGGCATGACGGAGAGTATGATAATAGCGAATATGACAATGGTAAAGTTATTCTTTACAATGGGGATGTTTCCAAAAAAATACCCCGCCAGAATCAGAAGCGTGATCCACAGCAGTCCGCCAACGACGTTGTAGGTGATAAAGCGTGTGTATGTCATCTTGCCGATGCCGGCCACAAACGGTGCAAAAGTCCGGATAATGGGTATAAAACGTGCCAGGATAATGGTATTTGCCCCGTATTTTTCATAGAAGCGTCTGGTCCTCTCCAGGTGCTCTCTGTTGAACAGCCGCGAATGCTCCTTGTTAAACACCCTGGGGCCGACGCTATGACCTATCCAGTAGTTGAGGGTATCGCCAATTATCGCGGCCAAACTGAGCAGGATGAGCAGCCAGTGAACCTTCAGCGGCGTAATGGCGGCCAGCGCACCGGCGGCAAAGAGCAGTGAATCCCCAGGCAGAAACGGCGTTACGACCAGACCAGTTTCACAAAAAATAATGATAAACAAAATGGCATATGTCCAACTGCCATAGCCGTTGATCAGGTCGTAGAGATGCCTATCGAGGTGCATCACGATATCAAACAGATTTCTAATCACTTGCATTGTATCACAAAGATTAACCCAGTTTATGGATATATACACTCAATTTAAAGCAATACCTCAATCTCCCTGATGTCCTGAGCCTTTATCAACGCCTCTGTTATTGAGCGGAGCCTTGACGTATCTCCATAGCCTCTGATCTTAGGCATAAACGATAAGCCTTCTTCACCAAATCTTGCCCTTAACAACAGTTCTATCGTATCTTGCATGCCTTCCACCCGGCCACTTTCCAAACCTTCCTGTATACCCTTCTCTATACCCTTCTGTATACCCTTCTCTATACCCTTCTGTATACCCTTTTCTATGCCTTCCTGTATACCCTCTTGCTTACCTTGTATGAATCTTAGGTCCTTTTCTATCGGTAAATCGTATGCAATTGACATTTTTCCAACCTCCTCTATCACGATTTTTTGCATGTCTCTCAACCTTGAGAGCATCTCTAATGTCCTTATATTTCTTGACAGTTCCAGTCCTTTAGCGACCTTCATTAACTCCCCTAAAATCTGTCGTACAAGCTCCCTCTCATCGCGCCCACCCATATTGCATAATATAGCTATGATAATTTTCCCCGGTACACCGGAATACAGAAATTGCTCGCACTTGACATTCCTCATATCAATCAACTTGTACTTGTAGCGCATCTCTGGTAGATTTAACCGAGTTTTCATATTCATCTTATCTTTGCCGATAAAGATAACGTACTGCTTTACTCTCAGCTCGTACAACGAATAGATGTGAATAAAGTACCGCAACATCCTCTTAAGCATTTTGGGGTCATTTGTGCTCTGAAACTCTGCATGTGCAATGAAGGAGTCGGTGTTGGCGCAGTCCACCCTGGCCAGGAAATCAGTCTCGCGTTCATCCGTCAACTGCATCAAAGTGTTTAGCCTGGTAACTTTATCTGCCTTGATCCCCAAGACATTTTCTATCAGAGGCTGCTCTATCTCTTCCATCAGCTCCTTGATGAGCTTATCGTAACCGCCTGGTGGTGTATCCATCTTCATCTTTATATTATAACGATATGGCATTAAAAATTGAAAGCAACCAAAAACTTGACAAGCACGTGGCTGTTGTTGTTTACTATGATAGATGCATTGACTGTCATCTTACGCAAAAGTGCCATACTTTAAGACTTTAGAACAAACATTGGTGGACAGCGTGTTGTATTGCCACCGGCAGGTTACCCGATTTCAGGGAGAGGGTATTCTATTGAGATTGAGACATTCAGAAGCATTGTTGTTTGTTGTACTTGTGGAACTGATTTGCGTGTGCAGTGCATCTGCTCTGGAGATTAGCAGGGTTAAGGAGCTTTATGCAAACAGACACGAGTTTGTTGATAAACAGGTCGTCATTGAAGGTAGGGTCGATGCCATAGAGGAGATGGCAACTAAAGACAAGCTGGGCAGATTTGCGTTGAAAGACGGCTACGGTGATGTCATAACGGTCAAGTCCCTGGATACGTCCATGTCCCCCGGGGCAGATATCAGGGTGGAAGGGGTCGTCATTATAACCGGTGCCGGTAATGACAAAGGAGGTGGGATATTCATACATGCCTCCCGCATCACTGCCAGGGCACAGGGAAATACCACTCCCACGGCTACCGTGCCACCAGAGTCCGACGCCACACGCCCTGCTAACTCTTCGTTCAAGGGCACTCTCCTGCTCATCGTGGCAGGTGTTGCTGCTGCACTGATAATCGCCCTTATCCTGATAAGAAAGAAGTCTGCCGGCAAACCTGAATTCGAGATAAAGGACATCACGTTCTCAGACAAAGATACACCAAACAGAGATACTCTCACCGACAGGATGAACAAAGCAAGCATGACCAACGTGCCAAACCCTGCACTGAACGATGTCACACAACAACTACTGCCGGGCTACCTTGAAATCACCGCAGGGGTATACAAGTCTGCCGGCAAAAAGATATTTATACATACTCCGTACACCAGGATAGGACGTCAGGAAGAGGGCGTAAACAAGGGGGTTGACTGGATAACCTTTCCCCAGGACTGCATGACGGTCAGCCGGTATCAGGCAGACCTGAGGTATGAGCAAGGTCAATACGTAATCATATCGCGCTCACGCGTCAATCCCACCTTTGTAAACAACGCACCGCTGATGGAAAATGACGCCAGCTTTATCAGAAACAACGATAAGATAACCCTTGGTGACGTTGAACTCACCTTCAGGGGCAAATAATAGTAAACCCTAACACACATACAGGATTGAGGACAGACGATGAAAGTTAAATTTTGGGGGGTGCGTGGTTCCATTCCCACCCCGGGAGAGAGCACGGTACGATACGGTGGCAACACCTCGTGTATAGAGTTAAACGGAGATGATGGCACGTTGATAATCTTTGATGCGGGGACGGGGATCAGGCTCGTGGGGGGGAGGTTGGCATCCAAACCTCCGGTGGACGTGCATCTGTTTTTGTCACACACGCACTGGGACCATATACACGGATTCCCGTTTTTCATACCGGCTTTTATCCCCAGTTTCAATATCCATATCTATGGTCCGCCCCACTACGACAAGAGCGTCAAGGAGATCATGTCTCAGCAGATGGTGTACTCCTACTTTCCGGTAACGGCAAACGAGCTTCAGGCAAAGCTCCACTACCGTGACCTCAGGGAAGAGACCCTGACCATTGGGGCACTCAGCATATCGACAAAGCTGATGAACCATCCCGTCTCCTGCTATGCCTACCGCGTCACCGAAGCAGGCAAGACCATCATATACACCGGGGACAACGAACCCTACTACAACTTTATCAGCACCGGGGAAACCTCACAGGAGGAGACCCGGGAAATTGAATCGATAGTCGAGGAGCAGAACAACAGAAACGTGGAGTTTGTAAGAGACGCAGATATCCTGATAGCGGAGGCACAGTACACCGATGAGGAGTATCCATCGAAGCTCGGCTGGGGACACAGCTCCACCACTCATGCCCTCACGCTTGCCATAAAGGCCGGCGTCAAGCACCTGGTCATATTTCACCACGACCCCGTACACACGGATGAGTTCATGGACCGCCTCTATGAGCAGGCACTACAGACGTACGCACAGATGAATCACACCGGGCTTAAGATCAGCGTGGCGATGGAAGGTATGGAACTCGCAATTTAGACGTCAGCCTCGGAGGGGTGTTCTTCTGTGTTGCCAAATGCCGCCAGGACTTCGCTGATGACCTCACGGTAGGCGCTGATGTACTTGGGGGAGACGTGGATGACCTCGACGGTCTTGACACCTGCCTCTTTGGCTATGTAACCGGTGAGGGTTGTTGTCAGATGATTGCGTTTGAGGGCGCGGTCGCTGTCGCCTTCCAGGAAAAATGCCTCGATATATAAGGTGTCTGCGCCCGTTGCAAGGGCGATGGCTTTTTCGATGTTGTCTTGGGTGGGTGCGATGTCGGTGATGTAACACACCTTCTGGCCTCTGGTGATGAGCACCAGGCATAGGAGTTCCTCCAGGGTGTAGAGCCTGTCGTTGAGGACAAACTCCTGGGCGTTGTCACCGGTCCTGATGGCCGCCTTGAGGGTGTTGAGCCAGGGGCCTACGGTAAAGCCGTGTTCTTCCAGGAGGGCCTTGTTGACGTTTATGTGGAAGTCTTCCTTGAGACTGTAGCCCAACACGGGGATGCCGTGGTCAAAGCCGCAGGCCTCAACGGATATGCCGTCGTATGAGAGTATCTCAGGGGTTTTCGGGAGTGTGTGGCGGTCAATGCGGCAAAACCCCTCCTGTGCGTAGAAACTCGCATGGAGTGCCTCGGTATCGGTCAGTTCGCAGACCTCGACCTTGAGCGGGTATTGCTTGATAAGGTTCCACGTGAAACCTTTAAGTTTGCTCTGGACGGCCTCGATGATCCCCTCGGGGCCATAGATGTTTACGGGTGTCTCTCTGCCCAGGAGGCAGCGGATCAGCGGGTCAAAACCTATGAAGTGGTCAATGTGCATGTGTGTGACAAAGACGTTTACGATCTTCAGCACCTCCCTCACAGACAGCGCCGATATATCGCCCAGGTCAAAGGCAAAGGCATTGCTCTGTAGCCTGAACCGCACAAACAGAACCGGATCGTTAAAGGGGTCGTTGAGCACCCTGCAAGAAAAAGTCGTCTTCATTTTTAAACCTCTATCCTCTATTTTAAAGAAGAAAGAAGGGGACGCCTCAGGCCTCCTGACATAATCCTGTAATAATCATCATTGACACCACATCCCCCTGGTACCCCAACCTTGCCCATATTGAACACTATCTGTCACCGGAGACCTCAATGGAATGCAGGCCGATGGCGTTGCCGGGACACTTGGTTATTTGCAGGGGTTTTTGGTCCGGTTTTAACCTTCATACGCTCAACGTGTGAAAGGTATGAAAGCCACTGCCGGTCCGACCATGTAGTATCCCGAACCTTACTAAATCCGACAACAGGCGAGCCTGGACGTGGTTCTAACTGCTTATTTACTTGCCGTTCTGGTTTGTTATATATCCTGTTCACACGCTCAACCCAGGCACGGGCAGATTCCTCATTTTTAACAAATCCAAGGAAGTGTTTGGTTTTTTGCTTTTTTCTCAAATAGCACAAAGAAATTCCAATTTTGTTATTAACAAGCTCAACCTTAAACTCAAGGACATCCTCTCGTGTCAACGCAAATCCATGTATCCTGTCATCCCCACCCCCTTCAAACAAGGCAATCGCCCCACTTGTATGCACAATAATAGCGTTTGACTTATCCTCAAGATGAATAATACATCTGTTTCCATCAAAAACTAACGTGCCAATTTCTTTTTCACTGGTCATGTCTTTCTATCCTTGGGTGTTGCTATTGCCTCTTCAATATGTTTACATAGTGCCTCTTCAACATGCTTGAGTCGTTTAGGGTTTTTACAAGCTATAAACTTGTTATCTTTTGCTTTTATAAGTTTTTTTATTGCCCAAGATGAGCAGTTATCAGCATCATCAATATCTTCATCGCATGAGTAAAACCCAGAAACTACAAAGATTTCATCTTCCAATAAAAAACAATCTTGCAAAACCATATCGTATTGTTCGCCAAGGATATCCCAGCATTTTACCAAATACTGATGCTTATTCATTGACTCTTCAGATTCTCTCGCTTCTATATCGTCCATATAACAACCACGCACTTTTACCCCTTTATTACAGAAATACTTTCTCAATTCACTATCAGCAATATCTGGTGGTATATCTGCAACAACAGGGTAATATCCCCTATACTGAAACTTGCCTTCCTTGTCGTCATACCAACGGAGCCACATGTGTCCCATATGTCGTTTAGTATCATTCCTGCTCGGTAACAGACCTACACCAACTATACTCAATTCATCCATCACTGTCGTCCCTCATAAGCAATCAGTTTAACTTACTATTTATTATAAGCATGTTACCTTTGTATAGTCAAGATGCCCAATTGCATGGGGGCGTCAAACAGTTTGTAAAATTACATATTGTTGCACGGGCCTATCTCTTTACCGCAATGGGGAAGTCGGGGATCGTTTGCGGCTTTGCGGTGGTTGGGGTCTGTTTGCCGGCAGTTAATTTCTTTACCCGATCTGATATGTAGGCGCCAAGAGTGTCGATGGTTATCTTGTCGGGATCAATCAGAGCTGCTTTGCCGTTAAGCCCTTCAACTAGCGCCTTTGTAAACGCACCATTGCTCCACTCGGAACGTTCGAGGGATTTTTGTCTGCCCGTGGAGGACGCAAAGACCACAACACCGTTCTCTGCGCTGATCAGCTCGTTGATCAGCCCGGTCAGGTCTGTCCCAATACTCTTTGTACCCAGCACGTTGCCCGCATGGCAGGTGTCCAGAAACAACAGCGACTTGCCAGCTATTGACGTTACGGTTCTCTTGATGTCTGAAAACGATACGCCCGTCCTTATAAGATTGTTTATGTCCGTGTTTACAGGCAGGTAATAATAACCGGTTCTGTCATTTTCTCCATGCCCCGATATGAATATCATTGCCACGTCCCTGTCAGTTGTCTCATTTAGTATCCAGTTAAAGCCGTCAAGGATGTTGTCCTTACTGGCCTCATCATCTTTAAGAACCTTAGTTACAACATTACTGTACAGGAGGTCATTCTGTAACTCGAAGGTGTCAACAAAGTCCTTGGCATCCTTTACTGCAAAACTAAGGTTTGGAACATCTTCACTATGATAGGTATTGACACCTACGGCAAGTATATAGAGCTTGGGCCTTAGCTTCAGTACGGATGGTGCTCCCTTCCACTTGAGCCTTGCAGTGGCGGGCACACTTGAAGCATTTTTGTTGTCGGCAATAACCGTTACCTCACAGTCCTGCTGCGGGATGGTTATCCTGACCTCGCCCTTGCCTCTATCTTCAGAATCAATCGTAACGGGTCTACCGTCTACCAACACCTTAATTTCTGTAACCGGCTCGTCTGAAGGCGTGCGCACGGCATACCTGATGGTCAGGTTGGTATTGGTGACCTCTGTGCTCTCCGGCGGTGAGATAATGCTCACAACAGGGGGAAGCATTTGCTCAAAGGCTGCCATCTCTACGTCAAGGGTCTGAAGCACCTTTGAGATGACATCCGGTCTGTAGTATGTGGACTTGAACTTAGATACGGGGTAGAAGTCTGCGGCTTTGTCCTTACCGTTATTAAAGTGCCAGCCGATAAGTTCATCCCCGCCTGTGGAGGCGTCGTAGTACCCCGATGGCGTCCACAGCACCCAGCGTTTCTTGTCGTTATGCGGGAAGAAGGCCAGGAGTTCCCTTCCATCCGACAGCCTGTACCACCTGATCGTGCCGTCGCCAAATGCCGCAACCGCCAGTTTGCCATTGCCAGATATATTTACCGACCACGTAACTCCTGGGGCAGGGACTTCCCATCTATGGGTGCCGGTCTTGTCAAAGAGGCGAAGGGACCAGTCATTGCCTAAGAGGAGGCCCTCACCATCCGGCTCTATCGCAAGGCTGCGGGACATTTCATATTCTCTGAGCTTTAAGGCCGTGCCGTTCAACTGTGGCTTAACAGTGTTTTCCCAGTCTGTGACTTTCAGGGCATTTGATAAGGTGATGGGCGGCTTTAGAGAATCATCAGCTTTGGTGGAACCATCCGCGTCGAGGAGCCTGTTGGATAGATCAAAAACAGCCGGTGATTTGCCGCCTTGCTCGTATGCAAACCGTACCGTTGCCCCATCGTTGGAGATCAGAAACCCATCGAGGAGTCCTCTGTAATCAGGGACATCAGATGTAACATAGACAGTCCTCTCACCCTGCTTGTCTATTGTCCCAAAGGCTGGGTCATCAGCCCCAAAGGCAATGCCGCCGTTGTTTAGGGGGAGGATTTGCATTATTATGTTGCTTGCGCCAGGCAGCTCCTGGTATGTATCGCTCTTGTTGTCTGAGCATACGAGGATTGGGTATTGCCCGTCCTTATAATATCGTCCACCGGCATAGAGATGCATGCCGTCCCTTGACCATGTTACACGGCCTAAATTACCATTATCCACCTTTGTAGTATCCGGTGAGTAGAGGTAAGAGAGGTCTTTGCCTGAGAGGACGTCTACCTTTGTTGAGTCTCTAAAACCAACCGCTAATTGCCCACCATCGGCAGAGAAGCTTACGGAGAAAGGTTGATTGCCCCCAGGGGCCTTCTCCTTTGCCTGTAATTTGAACCCACTGTCGTAAAGCCGGATGTATCCATCGTAAGAGACCGCCGCAAGTCTCCCCTGCGGGTCAAAGTCAAGGCCGCAGCTATTACCGTCATAGTCCTTGTCCTCGGCTGCTTGGGTATAACCCCTGGCGTTAAAGATACGGATGCCGTTGTCACCGCCAAGCGCTACGGCCAGATATCTCCCGTCCTTTGAGTAGGCAAGATGGTTGATTACATTTGGCAAACCGCTGACCCGATTGGTCAAGTCCCCACTTTCACGGTCAAACAGGTAGATAGAAGTTTTCCCATCCCATTGGTAGCCAGTCCACCCCCCACAGGCGATAGTCTTGCCGTCGGGCGATATCGCAACGGAATACATCTTACCCTCATTACCATCTCCAGTCGGCGGTCTCAACGTCCTGATGAGCCTCCCCGTGGAAAGTTCCCACACCCTTACTGTCTTGTCATCCGAGGCGGTTACGAGATACAGGTTGGCGTAATCTACGGCGATCCGGTTTATCGCAGCGGTGTGCATACCGGTCTCGATGCGCAGGATCGGCCCCTGTGGCACGGCGGCACCTGAGTCTGACATTTCATACCTCCTTAATCATTAAACTTCAAACTTCCAGCCCCATATTATAACACACCCCCTGCTTTTTTGCCGAAGGCTTGCAACGGATAACGGGTCGGGACGACCCGTTATCCATTCCCACACAACCCTC
>NZ_JABXWD010000680.1 GCF_019173545.1 Candidatus Magnetobacterium casense
TGCGTCTCCCATACCAAGGGGGCGAAACCTGTCTGGATGATCGACGATGCCGATACGCTCTCCTATGTTGAGATCCTCAATGTCTCGCTCGACTTCACCCGTAGAGCTTACGGCTACTACTCCTGCGTGATCAACTTCAGGGAGGTCCTCTGATGGTCAGGACGCTCGACGCCAACCAGACCAGGAAGATCGACCGCAACTACATCCAGCCAATTTATTTAGTTCATCTCTCCCTGTCCGGTCTGACGCTCTACTTTTCCGATAGGACACTCTATTACAATGCCCACAACTATGAGGACTATCTCTTCGATCTCTCGGACATCGGGAATGACATCAGGAACCTCGGAGGCTATGACAACTGTCAATTAACGCTAAAATTTAAGAATGACAAGATCCATGACAAAGCCACCTTGATAGAACTGTTTGACGATTATCCTCCTGAGAAGAAATATATTGAAATCTACAAACTCTGCATAGATACGGACGAGACGTTTGTTGCCGATGTCTCAACTAAAGTATTCAAAGGCATGATGGGCCAGCCCTACGACATCTACGACCCTGCTTCAGAGTTTAAAATCGATTGTTCGAGCATGCTCTTCGGAAAGAACAACAGCCTCCCTCTCGATGTCATAGACCTTGCTGATTTTTCCTCGGCTGATCCTGACGATGTCGGGAAATATAGGAACATCGTTTATGGGAGCGTCGACAAGCTGGTCTGCCCCTGGACGGTGGCGGGGTGGCTTTCCACCCTGACGGCTGATATCACAGCAGCAGCCGTCACCATTGTCGTATCCGACTCAAACGGGTGTCCTGCCACGCCCTTTCATGCCTATATCGACAGCGAGATGGTCGACGTGACTAATAATGTGACGGCGACCGGGACGCTGACCGTTACTAGGGCGCATGGCGGCACTACGGCAGTCATCCATAACAAGGGAGCCTCTATCTACCAGGAGCTCACCACCTTTGAGGTCGAGGTGGCCCAGCACCCGGTCAAGGCGATCAACGACATCTACGTCAAGAGAGGAAGTTCCGAGTGGTTGAGGGTCATAGCGGGATGGACGAAGAATATCAGTATCGGCGGGCGTTCGACGATCGTCTTTTCCGACAAGATCAAATTCGACGAGAAGGCCAACCTCGCCCTGACCTCCGAGCCCCATACCCACACGACGAGCAGCTACTCCATGAAGACCTGCATTCCGACCGGTGCCACTGGAGGCTATGCCGCTGATAGGGCAAATGCCATTGATGGGAATGACGAGACTTTCGCCACATACGACGACTCCCACGATCTGTCGATAGATTTTACAGAGACAAGCCTTGGGACACTCAATA
>NZ_JABXWD010000681.1 GCF_019173545.1 Candidatus Magnetobacterium casense
GGCTGAAAAAGGCCAAGACCAGAGGCGGGATGTATAAGAAATTTTCCGACGGAGTACAAAAAGCAATGGCGTCCGCAGAGATTCGGGACGTCCTGATTATCGGAGAGGCTTCCAAGACTCAATGGCAAGCGTCGGCGTGGAGGCTGGAGAGGAAGTTCCCGAAGAGGTGGGGGAGATTCGAGAAAATCGAGGCCACCATCGACGGACAGATGGGTGTGTCCTTTGAGGGCAAGCGGAAGCTGATTGAGTATGCCAGCGGAGAGGAGGTTGACCACGCACTCAAGCAATATGAGGAAGACCAGCGGAGACAGGAAGAGGAAGAGCTTGAGCGTAACGACGGAGAGTAAGAAGGCGATCATCAGGAAGTTCGAGTCCGACGATGACGACCTGCTGTTCGTGGGGCGGATGCTCCACCGGACTCACAAGAACATTATTCCGAGCATACCGTACAAGTCGCCCCTGTGGTGGCTCTACACCGACGAGAATCCCGTGAAGCACATCAAGAAGGCGGTTCAGATAGGGGTCAGCGAGTGGCTGATCGTGACCGCCATCCAGAAGGCGTCGAAGGGGCTGAACGTCATATACGTCCTGCCGACGTTCACGCTGAAAAACCAGTTCGTGCAGGACAGGCTGAATAAGTCCATCATGTATTCGAGGTTTTACCAGAAGTTGCTGAGTCTTGGCGACAAGCGGATGGTTGAGAGCTTGACGCTGAAGCAGTTCGGCGAAGGGTCGATCATCTTTGCCGGTAGCAACACGACGGTGAGCTTTATTTCCCATCCCGGCGACCTGCTGATAATAGACGAGGAAGACGAGTGCCACGCTGAGAACTTGGTCATGGCTGAGGAGCGGTTGGCGAAGAGCACCTACAAGGGAGTCATCCGGGTCGGGAACCCGAGGTACATCAACACGGGAATCGACTATCAGTTCAATCAATCGGACAAAAAGGAGTGGTTCCAGAAGCACGAGTGCGGGGAATGGATTCAGCTCGATTTCTTCAAGCAGGTTGTGAGAGAGGCAGAGCTACGTGGGGGAGGGAGGACATACGTCCTTTGCGACAAGGAGTGGGAAGAGGAGTGTGGGCGTGACATCTACATGATTTGTCAGCATTGCGGGAGGCCCATTGACAGGTTCCAGCCGGGGGAGTTTATCCCGCAGGTGAAGAAGAGCATTTCCGGGTATCACATGAGCAGTCTGTTTGCCGGAGAGCTGTCCATCCAGAAAATTGATGTATTGATTTTTTTGCTCATAAGCCTCTCCCTTGTTATTGAATATTACGCCCCAGATGGAGAATGTCAACTTATTTTTTAAGCCGAGACGAAAAATTGACTCCA
>NZ_JABXWD010000682.1 GCF_019173545.1 Candidatus Magnetobacterium casense
TGCTATCAGAGACAGATTAAATCATGTATCGAAAGTAAGGGTTGTTCTCTTGCTTAATGACGAGACGGATACATGGGGAGATATTACCGTAACAGAGTTCCTGAAAGGATACTCTGAACAAGATGTCCTGTATGACCTTATTTTAGTGTAATAATCAGCGGATAGTGAGGGAACAATGAAAATAGCAATAAACGCATCATTTCTAAACACCAAACCAACCGGGGTGGGTGTCTTTACCAGGGAGGTGGCACGGGAACTTTGCGCACTGGATAAGGAGACAACGGTCTTTTCCTCCGTCCGGATAGACGGGGTTGATGAGTCACAGATGCAGCATACGCCCCAACCGATAAGGGGTTCCCTGAATCTGATTCACAACATAGGCAGGGCGGTCTTTGACAATGCCCTGTTGCGTTATAGGTTGCATGCAGCGGCAGTGGACGTGCTCTTGTGCCCAATCATGGAGTTTCCACTGACCTATGTGTTGCCAACTATAGTGATGGTACATGACCTGCATCCGTTGTACTTTCCTGAGCAGTTTGGAGTGGCGAGCAAGTATTTCAGAGTTTCCCTGTGGAGATTAAAGAGCCTCAGATACAGGGTGTTAACGCCATCGAACTTTGTCAGGGCCGAGGTCATAAAGACAGCGGGCCTGCAGGAGGACCTCGTGGGCGTCGCACCCTATGGGTATGACTCCAATATGTTTAAACCAATGCCGGCAGAACTGCGGGAGGACTTCCTCAAACGGCATGACCTGAAACCTCCCTACATCTTGTTTGTTGGCTCGCTGTTTCCCTACAAAAATGTCTCGACCCTCACGGATGCCTTTATGCTGATCAAAAATCGTGTGCCACACACACTTGTCATCGTTGGCAAGAAGGAACTTGCAACCAGGCCACTTCCCAAGGACGACCGGATAGTGTACAAGAGCTACGTAGACCGAGAAGACGTTCCGTTGTTTTATTCGTATGCCGAAATGCTGGTGCACCCGTCGTTGTTTGAGGGTTTTGGTCTGAACATCCTTGAGGCAATGGCTTGTGGCACGCCCGTGGTCTCCTCAAACGGCGGCTCCCTGCCGGAGGTCGTTGGTCAGGCGGGGTTGCTCTTTAATCCCACGGAGGTGACGACTCTGGCCACCCATATGCTGAACTTAATTCGTGACAAAGAACTACGGCAATCGCTCATTGAAAGGGGCCTGCAACACGTCAAGACGTTTACGTGGCTGAAAACTGCCCAGGATATCTATAATACATGCAAAAAGTGCCTTTAAATAAAACGCCAATCTCCCCGCTCCACAGGCTGCAAACGGATAAAGATTCCCACGCTCACAAACTC
>NZ_JABXWD010000683.1 GCF_019173545.1 Candidatus Magnetobacterium casense
CCGGCAGGGAGCCGCCGTTTGAGGAGACCACGGGCGTGCCACAAGCCATTGCCTCAAGGAGACGGAGGGGTTGAGGCATGTCTTTGTGGGGCTTAAATCGAAGAGTTTTCTGAAGGCGCTCCTGGGTTATGCCTGTTATGCCTCGTTGTTTGTCAGGCGGCATGGCAGGGACTACGACGTCATCGTGGAGGAGTTCTCACCAGCGCTGCCGACGTTTCTGGACTCCTACCGTGGCAGACCGTTGGCGCTCCAGGTGCAGGGCTACACGGGCAAACAGTATTTCGACAAGTACAGCGTATTTTACGCCGCCCCGCTTTACGTCATGGAGAGACACAGGGTGCCTGCCTACAGGAACCTGATATTTGTCTCCGACGCAGCCATGGCCAGGTACAGCCTCAGAGGCAACTGCAATGCAACGGTTATCTCCAACGGCATACCGGAGGGACTGCTGGAGGTCACTCCCGGGCGCTCCGATTACATACTCTACCTCGGTCGCATTGATATCCACCACAAGGGGCTGGACGTCCTGCTTGATGGTTATGCGGGGTTTTGCAAGACCTTCCCTGGGGTCAGGCTCATTATAGCCGGCACCGGGCGCGACATGGGCAGGTTTAATGCGCTGCTTGAGACGTTACCCCAGGCGGTGCGCAGAAATATCCACTGCACGGGGTGGGTCGATGGCCAACGGAAGACCTCCCTGCTCAGGGATGCCCTCTTTGTGGTGGCGCCGTCACGGTATGAGACGCAGAACATTGTCGTCCTTGAGGCGTTGGCCGTTGCAAAGGCCGTTGTTGTCAGTGACATACCGGAGTTGAGTTATGCGGTTCAGTGTGGGGCCGGGGTGTCCTTCAGGTCGGAGGATGCCGGGGCGCTAACGGCGGCAATGGCACAACTGCTCAGTCAGGGGCGGAGCGAAGAAATGGGCAGCAAAGGCAGGGTATGGGTGAGCGACTACACCTGGGACAAGATCGCACGCAGCTATGAGCGATACCTGATGTCGCTTAATTTTGACAATGTCACATTTAAGTAATCATGCAGAGATTGGAATATGCCATTGCCTTGAGTAATATAGAATTATTAGTAATAGTTCAGCTATACAATTGAAATGTTGTGTATAATCAACCCAATGTCAACAAGGTAAGAAGGGGTCAAGGGGTCAGCGACCCCCGGCTCAGTGGGGGGCTGGCCCCCTTGCAGGGGGTTCTGAAGGGGGCCAGGTGCGACCTGGAGCGCCAAGAAGCGGAGCCGCCCCTTTCTTTTCTTACTTATTAGGGGGGTGAACTATTACAATTATTATTGATTTATGTAGGCTTTGTATGCTATATTGGTA
>NZ_JABXWD010000684.1 GCF_019173545.1 Candidatus Magnetobacterium casense
AAAAAGGCAAGCAGCCGGTCACGCAAAAAGAAAAAGGAAAAAAAGAACGCAACAATTGGACCGAAAGGCTCAAGCGTGCTAGAGACGGGGACATGCAGTGGTTGGAGGAGAACTGGCCTCACGGAGTGATCACGATGGAACCAAAGCTTCTATCGCTCAAACGCCGGAAGGCTGAACCGCTCACAGAGCTTGCGAACGAATGGTGGATAGGTAAGACGGGCACCGGCAAATCGCGGACCCTATCCCGCGAGTATCCGGGTGCCTTCGATAAACCGCTAAACAAGTGGTGGGACGGATATCAAGATGAGGAAGTCGTGTACATCGAAGAATGGTCACCCAAGAATGAATGTACGGCGTCCAACCTGAAAAGGTGGGCGGACTACAACCCGTTCTCTGGACAAGTCAAGAATGGTACTCTAAAGAGTATCAGACCGAAGAAGATCATCGTCCTAAGCAACTACACAATTCGGGACTGTTTCCCAGATCCAAGGGACTATGAGCCGATGGAACGCAGATTCAAGTACCGGTACTTCCCCCTAGGAGCAGTAGTCCAGGATAAGGAACCAGAACCTGCGTTCCATCTAGACTACAACCCACCTGCATAAAATCATAACCCTCCTAAAAAAAATAAAAACAAACAAACAAACACACACTCTATAAAAGCCAATGAAACGTGCTGACGGAAGCACAAGTGAAGCCAGGCCCCCTAAAAACATTGCCGACGCGCAAGCATAGACATCTTTTTTTTAAGGTCCCCCCCCCGGGGCTAGGGGTGAGCGAGCGTAGCGAGTTCCACCCCCAGGGTGGTATACATGATTTAGTTAAGCATTGCACAGTTGTGCAATTCGTTGAGCGGGGGAAGGTCCTAGTCCATTATTACCTAGGACCCCCCCGCTACGCTCAGGGTCTGAGCTCAAAACACAACTCGCCAAGGATGGCTCAAGACGATCCCCGCTCGCGTTCTCGCACCTGGTGCTTTACGCTAAACAACTACACTCCCGAAGAGGAAGAAGGCTGTCGGCTCATAGAGACGGTATACACTATCTTCGGCAAGGAAGTCGGAGAGTCCGGTACCCCTCACCTGCAAGGTTACCTCGTTTTCAAAAACGATAAAACCCGCAAACAAGTGTCGTCGCTGATTCCAAGGGCGTGGCTTAAACAAGCCAACGCAGATGCTATCGCCAACGCAAAGTATTGCTCAAAAGAAGGCGACGTCTTTGAAAAAGGCAAGCAGCCGGTCACGCAAAAAGAAAAAGGAAAAAAAGAACGCAACAATTGGACCGAAAGGCTCAAGCGTGCTAGAGACGGGGACATGCAGTGGTTGGAGGA
>NZ_JABXWD010000685.1 GCF_019173545.1 Candidatus Magnetobacterium casense
TTGAAACCTTATTCGGGGATTATCTGCTTGTCATGTATGACCTTAATGCCTTTGATCTAAAGGACAAGCGCCTGATAAGCTCTTTAATGAATCTCCAGTTATCCGACAAGGAGTTAATCGAAAAGGGCAGGTCCATAGCCGATGGGATACGAAAAGGGGGCGAGGGTGAGTTGGGAGACCTGGTTGAGACGTTGTTTAAGTCCTACGCAGGCTTAATCAAAGGTACCACAGAACAGGACGGAAACAACGTCGGCGAGTACAAACGTAAGATAATCAGCGCTTCCGATGAGATAGTATCCTTGACGGATAACCCCAGGATGGAGCAAGAGATGTCTGCCGTGTTAAGAATCCTGGCCCTATACCTTAAACTAATCGTGGTCGGCTCTGACAGAGACATGGATACCTATGAGAAAACGGCAAAGAAATTTGCGACGGTCTTTGCCTCATTGCAGCGTAAGTAGGTTGCGGCTCTGTGTTGCAGGTATCGGCATTAGCTTGATATAAATAAAAAATCAGGAGGTTGGGTAATGTTATCAAGGAGCGTAACGAGTCTTACAGGTCTGCTGATGCTGGTGGTGTTTCTGTGCGTGTCATGTGCTTCAGGGCCTGCGCATAAGGGGACTACCCAAGAGCGGTTCTATAAGGGGCAACAGGCAGAGATCGTTGACCTGCTAAGGCAGTCAAATCAGGAGAGATTAAATAACAACATCGATAAGGCCATCGATAAGGCCAATGAGGCTATGGAAAAGAGCACGGCCATCAAGGATGACGTTATGCGTCTGTCATGCGGTTTCTGGATTATGACACTCAGGGGTAATCCCGGAGGCATTGATTCCGTGCAGGGAGAACTCTTAAAGGGTGATAAGTTTGAGACGTTGTTCTATGGATACTTGCTGGTCATGTACGATATCAACGCCTTTGATCTGCGGGGGAATGACCCCTTAGGGGTGCTCTTTGGTTCCATGTCGGGTAATGATCTTATGAAATCCGGCGCCGGGCTTGTCCTGGCGAGCAGGCAGGCAGGTGACGTTACACTTGCCGACCTGGTTGAAACCATGCTTACATCCTACACCGACTTGCTTGCGGCCTCCAGGGATAAAAACGACGACAAGGTCAGTGAGTACACGCATAAGGTACTCGACACCTGCGATAGGATCACAGTGCTGGCAGATGACCCCAAGGCGCTTAAAAGCAGCAGGAAGGACGAATTTGCTTTCATGGCCAGGATGTTTACGCTGTTTGTGAAATTGCCGGTTGCTGGTGTTGACGCAGACATGGCAGCCTATGAAAAAGCCGCAAAGCAATATGCCAAGTTTGTGGCTAGCG
>NZ_JABXWD010000686.1 GCF_019173545.1 Candidatus Magnetobacterium casense
ACCCCTATTCAAGGGACAGCCCGTCAGATTTCATTGAGACTGGCATATCAACAATTGACGCGATGAACACGCTTGTTCGCGGCCAGAAGCTGCCAATCTTTTCAGGTTCAGGCCTTCCCCACAACGACATTGCACTCCAGATAGCAAGGCAGGCAAAGGTAAGGGGAACAGACGAGAATTTCGTGGTCATCTTTGCTGCGATGGGAATCACAAACGAGGAGACCCAGCATTTCATTGATGATTTCGAAAGGACCGGCGCGCTTTCAAGGTCAATACTATTCCTAAACCTTGCAAACGACCCGGCTGTCGAGAGGATAATTACGCCAAGGCTCGCGCTCACTGCGGCAGAATACCTTGCATTCGAGAAGGGATACCACGTCCTTGTCATCCTCACAGACATGACAAATTACTGCGAGGCATTGAGGGAGATTGGCGCGGCAAGGGAAGAGGTTCCAGGCAGAAGGGGATACCCCGGCTACATGTACACTGACCTTGCGCAAATCTACGAGAGGGCAGGGCTCATCAAGGAGAAGAAGGGCTCAGTCACGCAGATTCCAATCCTCACAATGATTGGCGATGACATCACACACCCAATCCCTGACCTTACAGGATATATAACTGAAGGCCAGATTGTATTGTCAAGAGAGCTTCACAACAAGGGTATTTATCCTCCGGTGGATGTTCTCCCGTCGCTGTCGAGGCTGATGAACATGGGCATCGGCGCAAAAAAGACAAGGGACGACCACAAGGCAGTTTCAGACCAGCTCTATGCAGGATATGCAGAGGGGAGGGACCTGAGAGGCCTTGTAGCGATTGTCGGTGAAGACCCGTTGTCAGCAAGGGACAAGAGATTCCTGCGGCTCGCTGAGCATTTTGAGAATGAATTTGTCACACAGAGCAGGGATGATGACAGGAGCATCGAAAAGACGCTTGAGATTGGGTGGATGATATGCAGCGCTATCCCTGAAGACGAGCTGACAAGAATCAGCCCGGAGCTTAAGAAGAAATATTACATCCGAAAATGAGCTATGTCAAGCCGACCAGGTCAGAATTAATCGAGCTTAAGAAAAGGATAGCCCTCGCCAAGAACGGCCACAAGCTGCTCAAGAAAAAGAGGGACGGGCTCATCCTTGAATTCTTCCAGATACTTAAAGACGTCAAGAAGGAGAGGGCCGAGGTCGCTGACATATACAGGAAAGCCGCGCACAGGATGAATGTTGCAAGGATGCTTGAATCAGACATCAAGATAAAGTCAATAGCCCTTGCGACATCAGAGAAGGCTTCAGTTGCAGTCTCAAAGAAAAATATCATGGGCGTGTC
>NZ_JABXWD010000687.1 GCF_019173545.1 Candidatus Magnetobacterium casense
TCAACAAGGTAAGAAGGGGTCAAGGGGGCTGGCCCCCTTGCAGGGGGTTCTGAAGGGGGGCGGAGCCGCCCCTTTCTTTCCTTCTTCTTAGGGGGGTGAACTATTACGAATTAAGCAGTTAGTGGTATAATAGTAACTAGGCAGTTGGTGGTGACTTATATATATCTGAAATTACTAAAGCGTTATACCGTCTCGATAGCCCTTGTTGCCGTAGCATTAGGCATGAGGATATGGCCACTTGGGGCCTTGGAGCTACGTATTCCCTGGCTTACGTTTTATCCGGCAGTGATGGCGGCCTCCGTCTATGGGGGGATTTCTGCCGGTGTGGTGTCAATCGTGCTTTCCATCCTTGCCGTTAGCGTTTGGAGTCCGACCGGTAAACCCTTTCTGGATGATTTTGGTGACTGGCTGGGTGCGGCTGTCTTTGCCGTAAACTGTCTCCTGATCTCCTCCATAAGCGAGGCGATGCGCCGCTCCCGTGAAAGGGCCACAAAGGCCAAAGAACAGGCCGAAACAGCCAACCGCGCCAAAAGCACCTTCCTGGCCAACATGAGCCATGAGCTGCGCACCCCCCTCAATGCCATCCTCGGATTCTCCAGGCTGATGATGACAGGACGTGATATAACCACGGAACAATCGGAGTACCTGAAAATCATATCCAACAGCGGACAACACCTGTTAAACCTCATCAACAACGTCCTGGACATCTCCAAGATCGAGGCCGGCCATATGATCATAGAAAAAAGTAGTATCACGCTGCACACATTCCTGTCGGAACTCAGCTCACTGATGTCTGTGAAGTTCATGGACAAGGGCATAAGTTTTACATTGGAACAATCCCCCAACCTGCCACAGGTTATCAACGTCGATGCAGGCAAGCTGCGTCAGGTGCTGATCAACCTGATCGGAAACGCCGTCAAGTACACCGACAAAGGCGGGGTAAACCTCCGGGCTGAGGCCATTATGGAGGAGTCCACGCAATCGGTATGGGTGCGGTTTGAAGTGGAGGATTCCGGGATTGGTATTGACAAGGACAACTGGGAACGCATCTTCCTGCCCTTTGAGCAGGTCGGCCTCCAACCGGCAACACAGACGGGAACCGGCCTGGGATTGGCCATAAGCAAACAGTATGTCCAACTGATGGGAGGACAGATCGGCTTTACCAGCGAGCCTGGAAAGGGGGCGGTGTTCTACTTCGATATCCCGGTTGAAACACTCCAGAGCGCGGATGCTGTCACGTCCGAGTTTCGTTACATGACCGTTACGGCTCTGGCCCCCGGGCAACCACAGTATCGCCTGCTCATTGCCGAGGACCAGCC
>NZ_JABXWD010000688.1 GCF_019173545.1 Candidatus Magnetobacterium casense
CGGGGAAAGGAATAAACACTTCTGAAGCCTTGAAACGATTGGATGATGTGAGAGAATTCTACAAGAAAGTTCCGGACGCTGAATCGTATCTGAAGGATATAGATGATTTCGCTATAAGGGTGAAGTCATTTCATGGTGATAGACTCACTTTGAAACAAGCCCAGGAGATGAAGAAGGCCATCTATGCTCTCAATAAAAAGAATTACGGTGAAATGAAAGGCCTCATGGTTGAATCTAATAAGGCAATAGCCAGGGGATTGAAAGAGGAGATAGTGAAGCAGGAACCAGCTATTGCGAAGTTGAATGCTGATGATTCTGCCATGATAAACCTTGATACTGTTTTGGAAAGAGCAGTCAATAGGATTCGCAATTATGATGTGATTCGATGGGGCGATACCTTTATGACATTGACGGGTGCAGTGGTTGGCGGGCCTGGAGGTGCTACGGCTGGGTTTCTAGGAAAAAGGATTCTTGAGGATGCGGCAGTAAAAGCTAGGATCTCCTTCGCCTTATCCAAGGCAGCAAAAGTTAAAGGAATGCCTGTAGCAACCAGGGTTGGAATTCTTACGGCAGGAGAGGAAGAAGAAAAGGAGTAAGCGATGGCTGTCATTTTAAACTATCCCCTGTTCCATGCGGATGACGACAACGGGGCTCCTCTCACGGGGGGGCTTCTTTACACTTATGAGGCTGGAACTTCAACAGCTAAAGCCACTTATACAGACCGGGGAGCCGGGACCGCCAACTCCAATCCGGTGGTGCTCGATTCAAGAGGGGAAGCGATTGTTTACGGCGCGGGGATCTACAAGCTGATCCTTCAGACATCTGCGGGGGTGACAGTCTGGACCCAGGACAACGTGGAGCTGGGATTGGGCATCGAGTGGGACGGCACCACGACCACGATAGCGAGCCTGAAGCTGGCAACAGGGGCCACCCTGACGGAGTTCTCCACAGACGGCACAATGGCAGGGAACAGCGACACGGCAGCTCCCACTGAGAAAGCGGTCGTTACCTATTTGGCAAGTTATTCCACGACAGCCACAACAAACACTTTGGTTGACAGAGCAGGCAGGGCGGGACGGCCCACCTTCACCTACAACGGGGGCAGCACGGCCTACACGGTCAAGGCGAAGGGCGCTGTGTACTGGTGCAAGGATAAGCTGTGCCACTGGGACTCAGAGCTGACCACCACGGCCATATCAACCCCCGTGGCCAGCACCTGGTATTACCTCTACCTGGACTACTCAGCCATTACGGAGGGAACCGCCGTAACTGCCACGGAGCTTATCTGGTCCTCCACAGCACCCACATACAGCAACACC
>NZ_JABXWD010000689.1 GCF_019173545.1 Candidatus Magnetobacterium casense
ACACTTCGCATGTAAACAAACATGAAGGCGAGATCGTACCAGTCCACCTGGCTGTTAAAGCCATGCGCGACAGTGGCTACAGGAATACTGCCTATGCCCTTGCAGAGTTGATCGACAACTCCATCCAGTCGGGTGCTGCTGATGTGGAGGTCTTTTGCATTGAGGAGTGCCAGATCGTCAATCAGCGCGAACGCCGTAGGCTGATACAAATCGGGGTGCTCGATAACGGCAGTGGCATGTCCCATACGGTACTCCGAGATGCCCTGCAGTTTGGCAACGGTACGCACCTTGATGACCGTTCAGGTATTGGTCGGTTCGGGATGGGGCTACCGAACTCTTCTATCTCGCAATGCCGTCGGTTGGAGGTATGGACATGGCAGAGTGGACCCGACAACGCCCTTTGGTCGTACCTGGATGTCGGAGAAATTGAAAATGGTGCTCTCTCCTTGGTCCCTGTTCCGGTACATAAGAAACTCCCGGAGGAGTGGAGGCAACGCAGCGAGAATATCAAGACCTGCGGCACACTCGTCCTTTGGCAGAATTTTGATGAGCATCGACTGACTTGGCGACGGGCTCGAGCGACTCTCGAACATACCGAGATTCTGGTCGGACGCATGTATCGGAAGTTTATTGATGGTGGAAACGTTTGTATCCGGTTGGTCACCATGGAAGATGGGAGGTTTACGCTTGATCGTGTTGCTCGAGCCAACGATCCCCTTTACCTGATTTCACCATCGTCGACCAATTCCCCCTTTGACGTGAAACCCATGTTTCAAAAATGGGGGGAGCAAGACGAGGTTTTTGATGTTGCCTTCGACGGAACTACCCACAAAGTGGTTGTGCGGATCAGTTGGGCACGTCCTGAGACAGTTCCCCAGGATGGTGCAAATCGGGGAGATAAACCATATGGCAAACACGCAGCAAAAAATGTCGGTGTTTCCATCCTCCGTGCAGGTCGTGAACTTGACCTTGACCAAGGTTGGGCCATCGGTTACGACCCAGTAGAGCGTTGGTGGGGGGTGGAGATTGAGTTTCCTCCCGCCCTTGATGAGGTGTTCGGTGTCCCCAATAATAAGCAGTCGGCATCCATTTTCTCCGCTATGGCCAAGTTCGATTGGGAAAGCGAAGCCGAGCAAGGAGAATCATACACTGCCTTCAAAGAGAGGCTTCAGGTTGATGGTGATCCGCGTGCTCAACTTATTGATGTTGCGCAATATATCCAAGACCAGCTTAAACAGGTTCGGATACGACTAAAAGATCAGACAAAAGGAACCCGGGGTAGCAGCGGTGGTCGTCGACATGAGGAACCTTCGGT
>NZ_JABXWD010000069.1 GCF_019173545.1 Candidatus Magnetobacterium casense
AAATGTTAATGACAAATTTCATGATGCACGAAAAAACTGCACTCACATTCAGCCTGGTAAACTGGATAGTCGGGATGGAGGAGAACGGCAAATCATCCATACTACGCGCCATTGAGTTCGGGCATTGGCGGCGCAACGAATACCTCCCGGATGGCGGCGAGGGGGTAGCAAACATAGTAAGAACCGGAGCGAAGAAATGCGAGGTCGTAATCGAAAAAGCGAATGACAAAACACTCAAAGCCAGCTACCCCCCCGCCGGGTCAGAGGATATTCTCGAAGGGGAATATTCTTCTGACATAATCAAGGCCTGTCTCCGCTGCCGATGGCTTCTCTTACAGAAAGAAACAGCACAAAAAGAGTTCTTCCAGAATCTTCTTCTCCCCCCGTGGGATCAGCAGGCGTTCATCGGGGCGTTGAACAATTATCATCCTGACTTCCCAGACCTGGGAGAGAGGTTCTGGAACTATGCCGTAGATGATGAGGCTTTCCCCGGTATAGACATTGACAAGCTGTATGAAATAGCAAAAGAGGGGCGTAAAGACGCGAAGAAGGATAAGGTCACGGTTGACCAAGGCAAGCCGCAGCATCCGGGAGAACGTCCCATAACAGCATCTCTCAAGGGTGACAGCGTAAAACAGAAAGACATTGATAAAGCTGAAAAGCAGTTGGAAGAGGCTATCCGGGTGCACGAAGCCGAGAGGCAGAAGTTTGATGGCGCCCATCAGGAATATGAACGTGAACTGCAATCCTGGAGGACCATGGAATTTTCCCGGTCACATGCCAGGAGCAATCTGCAGCGGGCACAGGAGGAGGTTGAGAAGGCTGTCAAGGCGATCATCCCAGAAACAGAGGCGGCAGACCTGAAAGCTTATGAGAAGAACCTCGGGGCCGTCATTCATGAAGTAGAGAAGATTGAGAAGCAGATTGAGAAGATAACAAAGTCTGATGAGTGCAAAGGTAATCAGGCTAAATGCCCCAAATGCGGAGAGAAAGAGTTTCAAATTCATTGTGCCCATTGCGGAGTAGATATGGCACACTATGTTGACGTTATAAAGAAGAATGAAACCGAGACAGGTGAGTTGGGAAGTCTTATAGCAGGGGCAAAAAAACTCCGGGACCAGGAGAGAGAACTGACGAACCTCCTGAAAGAAGGTATTGACAGCGCAAATAAGTCCCGGCAAAGCAGACTCCGGGCAGATGCGGCGGTGAAGGCTGAAGAGGTAGCCAAGAAGCAGATGGAAGAACTTGGCGAACTGCCCCCGCAGCCTGAGTATGTAGAACCTGATAGAGAGAATCTCGATGCGCTGCAGACAAGACTGAGAGCATATAAACAGGCGTTGAGCGATGTTACCACGCAGTTCAATTACAATCAAAGTGTTGAACGATACGTTTCAAGGCTGAAAGAGTGGGAGGGCGAATCCCAGGAGATTGAAGCACAGGTGAAGATGTTCGAGGTCATCTGTGACGCACTGTCTCCCAAAGGTATCAAACAGCAGGCTCTCAGAACTGTGATAGAAGAGTTCGAGCAGCAGGTGAATAAAGGCTTATCGGTGTTTGGGTACAAGATGAAATTCTCCTGTGAGCCGTGGAACATTCTCGTCGATCCTGGGACAGGTTGCGGGTATGTGACTATACAATTCCTCTCACAGTCGGCTCTGTCCCGTGCAAGCATATCTTTACAAGTCGCAATAGCCAGTGTGTCCGGGTTCGGAGCAGTTGGGATCGACGAACATGCTTTCGGACCTTCGCTCCGGGGTATTCTCTATGAGTATCTCGTGGAAAAAGCTGGCGTTCAATCCTTTGTCGTTTCCACCCTGATTGAGAGAGATGAAGAGGGTAACATGCTCATCCCAGAACATCCCGGGGACGATTGCACGAAATTGTTTTTGGTCAAAATGGGCAAGGTTAGTGATATTTGATCACCTCAAGCAGTTGGAGAATCCGCTGATATGAATTGGTACGTTAAAACGGGTGGAAAGTTGGACTGATGAAATGGGCAATTACAAAGGCTATAAACTGAAGAACTGTAAAACCTGCGGCAAACAGTTTAAGGGCCATGGGAACAAACGCTATTGTGGTAGGCCCTGCACCAGGAAAGATTTTGAGGAAGCTGAGAACCGGGAGAAACATGATACGTATGTTCAGCACAAGCGGAGTTACAATTACTCAGAGGAGTTTCTTGATCGGTGGGAACGTATATTTCATCCGAGAATGAGGGAGGATGTTTATGGAGAGCCAGAACGAGAAGAGCGATTGCCTGAAATGTCAGAGGTTCAAAGGGTCAATGCAAGGCGGCTTATGCACCCTGAAGCTCCCGGATAAAGATTTGCGGGTTTGGGAGATGAAAGAGAAACAGATCGGGCAGATGGCAGGGCATTGTGTGTATTATAAGGAGATGAAGGAGGCAAACTAACGATGTTCAAGTGTGCTGAATGTGGAGAGTGGTGCAGTATAAACGATGTGTTTTATTGTGCTATAACAGAGGCCGCTTATTGTCTGGGGTGTGCCGAGAGAATGGGGCTATGTCAGAAACAGTAGTTCCATGTCACAGATGCCGGGGCACGGGAGAGGATATAATGAAAATCCACGGGTCCTCTCAGTGTGAATATGAGGGGCAGAGCGTATGGCAAGAGTGGGTTATGGAGTTGAGAATTCGCTGCGCAACCTGCAAAGGTGATAAGGTCGTGGTGAGAAGGAGAGAGAAATGAAAATACTCAGTTTTGACGTAAGCGCCAGAGCAGTAGGATGGGCTTTTTGGGATAGTATGAGCATTTCCTGCTTTGGAACGATAGAGGATAGCTCCAGGTCTATGCTCCAACGGTTGAGAAACATGGATTATGAGGTGCAGAAGCTCTGCGGGCAGCTCCTCGGAGAATCAAAATGTTACTTTGAGAAGATCGATAAGTGGGACAAGAACGGTAAGCCCAAGAAGGTGACTTACATTCCTCATACGATATTTCTCATAGAAGATGGCTTTGTTGCCGGAAAGAAACCTACGCTTGCGCTTGGCAAAGCTCGGTATATGGTGGAGAATGTCCTGTTTGACTACTGTGAACCAATAGAGGACAAGTGCATCAAATATTTTCTCCCCGCTGTGTGGCGAAAAGCGTTGTTCGGAGAGAAGTCGCAGGTGAAGTCGAAGGAACAAATCGTTGAGGACATACGGAAAAGAGGGTATGACGTTAAGAACGATGATGAAGCCGATGCAGTTGGTATGCTGTTGGGATATTTTAATATGGAGTGACAAATGATGAGTGACGATATGGTATATTTCGAGGGAAAATATTATCCGTATAGTATATTTCATTGTCCGCGTTGTCTGACAAGATTACTTGATAAGAGTGATTCTGTTAGCCAGCCCATTCACTTGAAATGTGCGGTATGCCTATCTGTATATTCTCTCCGCATAAAAAGTTCTTCAAATATATATGGACAATATCCTATTACATTGATTGAGGTTTAATCCCAGAAAGCGAGGTGGTGCGCTATGTGGGAGCCGGTGGCTGCGGTCGTAGCAACACGATAAAGCTCCCTGATGAACAGACAATCGGCAATGAAATGTGTGGATGCTACTCACAATTGAATCACAAAGCCAGAGACAGGCGGGGGTGTCCCGGATAACATGGTGTGTCTGGGGCATCTCCCCGCCGAATAAGAGAGGACAACAACAGTGAATATAGCGAAGATTTGTAAAAACTGCCGACATTGCGGTGAGCTGTTGATAGACGAGCATATAGCAAATGTTATGTGCTATCGTGATTATGTTTTTGGCACAGATACATCAGCGGGTGGGACTGTATATGATGTTTTTTATTATGATTCCTGTGACAAATGGGAGGCTAAAGGTGGAAAGCGTAGATGACATATATCGAGAGTGGGAGAGGATAGAAAGAGAGGTGGCGAAAAATGATTCAATTAAATGGAGAGAGATACTACGACATGAAAGAAGCAAGCTGGCGGCTGTGCGTGTCGGCGTTACAGATACAGAGGTTGGCCTATTCGGGTCAGATGAAACGAGAGATGGTGACTAATGCCTCTGGCCGGGTTAAGTATGTGATTGGCGAGGACGAGCTGCACAGGGTTTATCGTGAGCATTTCTTGAGGCGGTGCAAGCGTTGCGGTCAGCCGCTCATCGGTGTGCATGGGGCGAGAGAGTTCTGTTCCCCCAGGTGCCAGAGAGATGAGAGGAAGGTGAAAGCGTGAAATGTCCTGAATGTGGAGTAAACTGGGAAGAAGGCAAAGATGCGAAAGTTCTCGCTTATCAAGTATCCGGGTCAGACGATCCCAATCTCTTGATATGTTCACAGTGCGGAAGGAGTTTTACTGTTCATCCCACCGACTGTGCCGGAGTGACGAAGAAGGATCTTATGGATTGGATTATGAGATTGGATACCGCAACCAATTCTGAAAGATGCGAAACTCAAGGAAAATGTTTTTACAGTGTTGTCAATATCATAGAAGAGATGCGAAAAAAAGCGGGTGAGTGAGGAATGAGAATAACAATCGAAGATGTGAAGAAATGGAGAGTATGTGAAAAGTATCAGGAGAATGATTTTGATCTCCTGAAACGGTGTTTTGGAAGGCGAAAGTATCTGACAGAGAATTTGATCGCTACTTTGAAAATCCCTCCAGAAGATCGCTTATGGGCACTTCATAGGATGATGAGTGACAGCCAGCTTCATGAGGTGGCTTGCCGATACGTGGAGCAATTAGTGTTGCCGGATGTTGAGAAAAAACATCCTGAGTTCAGGGTAGCACATGATATTATTGCGGCCAAGCGAAAATGGATGAGGGGCGAGATCACAACAGAAGAGCTTAATGCCGCCTGGGATGCCGCCTGGGATGCCGCCTGGGATGCCGCCTGGTATGCCGCCTGGGATGCCGCCTGGTATGCCGCCAGGGATGCCGCCTGGGATGCCGCCTGGTATGCCGCCAGGGATGCCGCCTGGGATGCCGCCTGGTATGCCGCCTGGTATGCCGCCAGGGATGCCGCCAGGGATGCCAGGGATGCCAGGGATGCCGCCTGGGAAAAAGAGATTGAGATTTCACTTGTTGTGCTGAGAGAGGTTCCGAGATGAAGTATTCGTTAATACTCATGGACCCGCCCTGGGCTTATGCAGATCGCCGGCAAATCCGAAAATACGGCAAAGTCGCCAGGCGCGGCAAATGTATCTGTTACACAACGAGAGAAAGAGCAGGTGATCAACAATGAAAATAGACCCACTTGACGGCGGCACAATAGAAATCAGCTTCACAGAGTTTAATACCTTCTGCACGTTCCTGCTGCAGAACTATCACCGGATGCTGGTTGACCTGCACCTGAACGAGTCCTTTGGGAAAATGACTGATCAGTTTATTGAGGCGACACTGACAGCCTGGCAGGAGCATACCACTCTGGAAAGTGGAGACAAGAAATGAAACTGAAGGAACAAGTTTTGTTGGTACTCGAGTCGCTTAACCGGCTGGAGGACAAGCAGCTCCGAGAGGTGATTGAAGACGTTTGTCAAAACGCCGTGAGGTCTGAGGAGAAACTGCGGCAGATTGGTAACATCGTGAATAACCCCTCTGATCAGTCTATGAAACAAGGCATAGGTATAGCCACGTTCATTCAGCAACGGGCACAGATTCGTAAGATTTGCGGGAGGTAAAAAAACCACCCTCCCAAAGCTGAGAGGGTGTAACTCTATTGTAATTAACCCCGGTCAAAGAACTATCTTCTTCTGGCCCCAAAGCTGAATTTAACCGCAGGCCCCTGCTGTTGCTTCATGGCATCATCAAGAATAGTCTCTCTCGTTTCGGTGGTGTGGCCCATCTGTGCCTGGCGCCTCTGATCCTCCTGTGCATACTTGCTATATCGTGGAGTAGGATAGCCAAGAACAATCAGGAACAGATCCCGGATGTCCTTGTATCCAAGGGCGATGGCCAGAGAGAAAGCCGATATACCGTTATCATCTTCCTCTCCAGGATGCTCTCCTTTTCGAAGAAGTTCTTCTACTTTCATCGTGTCGCCCACAGCAACGGCCTCGTGTAACAAGCCCATCTTATTTCTTTCCCTTCTTTTTGACTTCTGCTTTGGCGGCTACTTCAGCGGCTTTTTTCTTAGCCTCTACCTCTGCCCCGTTAAACTTCTTGTAATCCTCCGGTGTGGGTGCAAACGGATCTCGCTTCATTGTCTTTTGTCCTCCTTTTGTTCGTGAAATTTATTCCATAGGTTTTCTGTCAAGATGTGCAGAAAATCTTTGGCGAAGTTATAACATACTTTCTCGGAGATTATCCGGGCCTTACCGTCCTCAAACGCAATGCCTAACTCCTGGTAAAGCCACTCACAGAAACAGCTTTCTTTTCCTACGGCTTTTATTTTGAATCTGTGTTCTTTCGGCGTGTCCAGGCAGACTATCTTCTCCATAGTGAACTGTATCCTGGTCTTGCACTTCGGGCAAACGATTCGATACGGATGGAGAAAGCTGAGTATCTTCTCCTTCAGGTTGTTGAAAACCATTATACCCGATTCGCTGAGCGCCCCGCTATCTGGTAGGATTATTCCTGGTGAACTCATATAATAATTTCCTCCTTGAATTTTTAATACTTCGGTGTATTCCTGAACCGTGTGACAGATCCCACAAACGGAACAATCGTCCCGCCGTGAAAAACATTCACACACCCCTTACTGCAAAATGTTCTCTTCTGCAGGTCGATCAGACATTTATCATACTTGCTGATTTTCCTCCCACACCTGGCACATTCAGCGACCGGTTTCAATACTTTCTCTTTTTCTTTCATCATTCATCTCACCTCATCTGTTTTTTATAGCGAATTAACGCTGTTAACGCCTGTGTTAATATTAATCAGGTCATCTACTGTTGTCCCTGAGTTTTCGCCATGTCTTTCTGGACCTTTTCTCTCATCTTTGCATACTTCTCTGATTTTCCTCCCTCGTACTGCCTCGGATAATTCGCTTTTAAATATTCATCCATCCATCGAGTCATCTGATATTCCAGTTCAGCCTCTTTCCTGTCCATTATCTTCTTTACTCGTTCAGCGTTTTTTGTATCACCCTTTTGTTTGTATCTCTTGTATGCTTCGTCCAGCTTATATAAATCCCTTCTGTACTTCTCTTTTACTCCCTTTTGCGTGTCCTTCAAGCCTGACATTTTATAGGAGTCAGTCAATTTAATGTCGGTGCTGAACGGCCTCAATGGAGTGGTGGAATGAACAGCCGCCCCCAGAACACTCTGCGGTTCATTCGATGCTCCATAAGTGAGTCCCTGCGTGGCTGCTCCTATTCTTTTCACCGCCTGATATGGAAATGGATACATCTTTTGCAGAAGTAAATCGGCCAGCACACTTGCCCTGTCGGGGTCATATCTGTTCACGACCTGCTTTCCGGTGAATGGGTCAACGCCTGTCTGTGACAGACTCAACCCACTTGTTATTGGGTCTTGCATCCCTGACATAATTGACGGCATAGACAGAACCCCTGTAGTCTGCTCACCGGCCGCTAACGGGAATAACCCGGCCAGTGGGAACGTCTGGACATTACCTTGTTTATCTCTGCCGATGACAGGATTCATCCAAACCTCTTTACCCCTCGCTAGAAGATTCAAAGCATCCGGTATTCCGGTAAACCTTAGACCCTTCTCTTTTATATACTTAGAAGTCTTTCTCATTGTTTGACCGGATGATCTTGTTCCCGGCGTCCCTGCATCCCGAGCAGCCATCTCCTCCTCATCGGTTATTCCGCTATATGCTTTGGCCAATTCGTTCACAAGAATTGCCGCTGCCGGGACACTCCAGAATCTCGCTGCCTGCCCCCATTTTTGTGCGGAAGTCAACATCCCTCTCCCACGACCAGCGGCTATCTGTGCCAGCTTAGGCATAATATCGGCATAGAACGTGGCAAACGGGATGCCACCAGGAACTTGTCTTATGGCTTTGATAAGACCTGACTGTTTCGCATAGTTGATTAAATACCAATCAGCCATATCGGTTGCGGCCTTGCTGGCGGTTATGTCATTTTTCGTAAAATCTCTCAGGCTTTGAATAACCCTCCCTCCTGGAGCCGTTATGGTTTTTCCGTCTGGGGATATGTCATACCCTGCTTTCTGCATTTCTTTCAGCCATACGAAAGACTTAGCCCCGATTTCTGACCCCTGATAAATCTGTCCAGGGAGCTTCTTACCCGCTCGAATCTGTTTAATTGCCCTCGGGTCATCTCTTCCTATTCCTTCCATTATATCAGTCTTGGTGGCTTGACCCACGTTCATTGTTTCATATCCTGTTCTGGTCAACTCAGATTCAAGACCAGCTTGACCAAGACCGCCTCTCTTTCCGAGAAGAGAACCAAGATGACTCTCAGGATTTCTCATCATAGATTTCACAGCAGAACGAATAGGAGCATTGGCAGGAAGACCGGGAACCTCTCCGTAAGCCACCCACAACATAAACCTGTTGAATACTTCATTGTTGATAAGAACTTTCGGATTCCATACGGTCAACATAGATTTATGTCTCGGCACAACCTCAGTCATTATAGCATTGACAAACTTTTCCGCCCATCCGTTAACCTCTTTGTTCGTCTTAAACACTTGGTTTATTTCGTGCATTAAGTCACGATGGATATAGTCACCCTTTGATCGAAGAATATTCTCCACTCTTGACGCCACATTGTTTTTGTTGTCAATGTTTATGTCAACATAGTCTCTCGGCATTGGAGCACCTGGGACTTTTTTAATGATATACTGTTTCCCTCCCGGCTGTGTCGCAGTACCGGCCACCTCGTTAGCCCACTTCATGATGGTCGTCAGCTTTTTCATTTCACCTATTCTTATGGATTTCTCCAGCAACGGATCTATGTGACCACCAAGTTTCTCCAGACGCTTCACTGTCTCGGGTAACTTGGACTTTAAACCCTTGCTCGACAGACCTATATTACTCTTTATGAGTTGGTTGTAAGCCGCATTAAACTTGTCTCCTGGGGCAGAATCAATAAGCTGATCAATTATCTTCAGTTGAGAGGCTGTCCTCGTATCGTTGGGGAACTGAGATATATACTGTTCAAGCTCGGACTTCAAAACCCCAAGCTCGGCCTTCGGACCCTCGGCAAATGTTTTACTCATCTCTGTGAGCCAATACATCGACGGGTCATAAGTCTCAAACGCAATCTCTTTTAGAAGATTTGTGGACGGGTTCTGAATTATCTGCTGCTCATAGTCCCGTTTCCCTCTCTCAACAACCCTCCGCAATATATCCTTTGCCCCGCCTTTTATAAGATAATCTTGCCCAAGATTCTGATCAGTGTAAGTGAACTCTTTCCCTGATTGAATCGTGTCGTAAAGATTCTTGTCGATCATAGACTCTCGTATCATGTTGATGTAGAGAGGCGAATCAAGCTGGCTAAGAACATCGGTCACTTCATTAAACTCTCGTTGCGCTACCTGCCATTCATCGTTGACCCGTTTTGCCATGTTCTGAAACGCCGGATCAGGTGTGACCGCCTCAATCGTTCCTCTTGTCATATCAGGAACGTACATAGTCTTCCCGGCCTGTATGTCATTAAAAACCTGCGGCTCAGTCAATGCTTCATTTATGAGATATTGATGCGCTGGTGAACGCAAAGCGGCCAGTTCTGGAGAACCTAACATAGAATCAGGAGAAAGATTCTCTTTCGTCATCCTCTTGGTTATCGTGTAAATGAACGGTGACGTTATCCGCGCTTCATTGACACCCTTCCTGAGACTGTCCCAGACACCCTCGAAAGATCCCGGCAATCGCCCGAGTTTGCTTACCCATTCTCTCGGCTTATCTTTCAGCCATTGAGTAGCGCCCTCGGCTTTTCTTCCCAGGTATCCCTTCCACTGTTCCCCCAAATCAAAGCCCGAATACATCTTCTTCAGTTGCGGCAATCCTGACATTCGAGCCCCTGAGGTCTGTATCTTTATATCATCTTCTTTCAGTCTCAGAACACCGTCAAGTATTTTACTCCCTATATTGGCGGTATCTATTCCGTAGGTGTCACCTGTCTCCTGCGCTCGCTTCCCAATGTCTTCGAAGATATTTCTCATCTGCATGAGTTTGTTGGTAGGCATGGCCATGAGTTTCTCAAATCCCTGTCCCTTCATAACATCCTTTACGCCCTTGCTTTTCTTCGGGAACATATCTGTGAACATCTTCATCAGGTCGAAGCCGCTGTTGAACTTTGACGGCTCAATCATATTCTGAACAGCGGCAATGTCTTCAGGAGATACCCTTGCCGCACTCTGACCCTCCATTTGAGGATATTCTTTTGCAAGTTTGGGCGCACTTGGGGCAACACCTCCAGGCACCGGTTCTTGAAATCTTCCCCTCTGCGCTATCTGTTGCAACAACGCAGGGTATAACTGAGATATATCAGCCGGTGGAATTTCCGTGCCTTCGAGCATAGACCTGGGAGAAACAGATTCGCCAGCGCCAGCTTTCAGGTTTTCCGGTAAAGACCTCTGATACTTGTCCATCCATACGGGCAATCTCCCTGGCGGCCTCTCTTCTGGCTTGAGCAGATCCATAAGTGTCTTCAGAATATCGAAGCCTGATCCAAACTGGACACTCCCCGGTTCAACCATCCCCCTACCCACAGGTGCGCGAAATCCCATGGCTTCTTCCGGGGTCACGGGAAACTCTTCCAGTGTCCCGCCTCTTTCCCTCATTCCAGCTTGTTCTGGGACGGCTGTCATCTGTTTCTGTGGGTCGAACATCTCTTGTGGGTATCCCCTCACCGGCTGAGATGCGGCGTATTGCTGTTCACCCTGCATAATCTCATTGAACGCCGCCTGTTCTTCCGGTGACATGGGCTTGAATTGCCCTGCCTTTCTCCCTATAATTTCCCCTTCTGGCGGCGGTAACGCCAGCACAGGTTCATTCGTGTTGACGTATGCTCTACCCGGCATCTGACCGGATGTGTCCTCCATGGCCGCCTTTGATAGTTTATCCTGAAGCGTTTCCCCCATCTCAGCCACAGGAGGAGGCGGTATCCCCTCACTCTCCCTGATAATCTCCGCTATTTTAACCTCATCGAGGACAGGAGGTTTCCCTGTATCGTCTATGACTTTCTGAATATATTCTGCCACGGCAGGATGCATCTGTGTCCCGGCTTCCGGTGCTACTGGAGATGGTTTGACTCTTCCGGCTTTGCCTCTTAACCCCTTTGCTCCATGGAGAAGACCACCACCGAGCATAAGAGATAGATTTGTCGGTGAAGTTGACATGTTGTATAGTGACTCAGCAGATGAACCAATATAACCTTTGTCAAATTCCGGTTCTGGTGCATCAAACCGACCAGCCTGTTTCATTGCATCCACCATACCAGGTTTTACTACACCAAGTTTCTCCAATGCCCGGAGTTTTTCTTCCATGGCATAACCCGCAGGATTCGTTAATATCTGGTGGCCGCCCCGCTCGAACTTCTCCACTTCTGGTTTAAATTCTTCTCCAGCCAATCCCTCGATTCCGAGATTGAAAAGATTGCCCACTCTCCCGAATGTCGATTCCTCTAATTTCTTTTTCCTGTCACCCCAGGATTCGCTCATCTCCTTCGGCGTTTTTCCCGCCATAACATCTACAGCGGCAACGGCAGGGGCAAACGCCGTGAAACCCATGGCGTTTACTACATCTCCCGGCAAAGTCTCAGGATGTATGGCACCCAATATCTTTTTACCTGTGGCTATCGACTCATCGACTGTTGGAAAGAGTTGCCTCTTTAACTCTTCTCCTCTCCTTCCCAATCTTGCTTTCGGGGTCATGTCTTTTGTGATAGGAAGATCCTTCAGCATTTGATTGATTTCTTCGTCTATACCAATACCCTTATTCTCCATCGGTAAGCCATCTAACATACTGTTAATCTCTTCATCTATCATCGGCTTCTTCGGACTCGTTTTTTGTGGTAAGGTGTTCGTGGGAAAATTAAAATCATACGCTGCAATATTGGGATCCTCCGCTGTTGATTCAAATGTTTTTAACCTCTTCTTTGTGACTGATAATTTTCTTTGAGGACCAGACCTCACATAATCAGCTATCGGTGTTATTATCTGGTCTAACGGATGCATAGGAGGGACTTCGCCCATTTGTTTTGTCTCAGGATTATATAGCCATCGGTCAGTCTTCTCTTGACTAGGGAGAACATCAGATATGAAAGTAAGAGTGTCTTCATAAATACCCAACGGCTACACCCCCATCTTGGTTTTAGCTTCGTTCAACGCTTTTTGCGCTTTTGCCTTCGCAGCTTTCTCTTCCTCAGTGTTCTCGGGAGCTGCGTCTATTTTCTTCTGCATAACATCAAAACGTGATTTCTGCTCCTGGGTAAGTCTAACTTTTTTATCAGGCTGAACAGTATCACTCACCTGTGTAGTATCTCCTGTATCCGCAGGCGTTTTTGTTGGCGCCTGCTGGTTTCCTGGAACAGTCTTTACCGGCTGCTGTATGTTTGGCGAAGTGCCAGTATAAATCTGCAGATTTGAGTCGTAAATCTTCTGTGCATCGTCCATAAACTTCTTGGCTTTATCAGTGTCCATACCTTTGAGTTCTGTCATAAACTGCTGTTTGTATTGATCAGAATAAGTGG
>NZ_JABXWD010000690.1 GCF_019173545.1 Candidatus Magnetobacterium casense
TGGAGGGGTGCGTCATACGGATGAGAGCCATTCATCGTTTGACAAATCATGCCCCCCGTCACATTGCCTGGTTGCTCGCCGATTTGTTACCCGCGGCCATGGAGCCCCAGGTCATTGTGACAACACCGACACTATTCGATCTTGCCCGGCAGATTCATGAAGGACAGTCCCGGAATCAGCAGCGTTTTATGCACGCATATGATCGGGCCCGTGCAGGAATGCAGGTGGCAGAACAGGGTCCGGCGGAGAGCCGTCACGATTTTCCTCTGGTTCTGCAGAAGCTCAACAACGACCACAGCGGTAGAATCATGATAGAGACCATGATGCGAACCAATCGCTCTGTGAGTTCCCTGGGCCATTCGATCGAACAAACCGCGCAAGAACAGGCCTCTTGCCAAAAAGGTTGGAAAAATGGCCTGCTGAACACACTATGTCGCCGGACGTTCATGGCACAGCTGCCGCCTTTCACTCATACCCGCCGGTATTGGCTGCAGGAATTGCCTGCATTGGCAAAATATGACGGGGAGACGAAAGAGCAAATCCGCAGCTTTGTTCCCAAGTTGGCCACAGCGAAAGAGAAGGAGTTGCCACTCCTTTGGCAAAAGGCGATGCAACCATTGTTAGATATTTCTCATCGGTTGGCGTTTCAATTGGGGGGACAAACGATGATGCAGATCAGGAACCTTGAAAAACGCTACCAGCACATCGCGGGAGAGTTGGATGAGGTCTATGCCGCCTGTCTCGATTTGGATCACGAACAACCGATGCTCTATACCGAAATGGGTGGCATGAACCTGGAGCAAATCACCCACTTGGTCTATCCCAGAATCAACGGAACACCGTTCATTGTGGAAAGCCTGCATACCCTGCAAGAGGAGGTTTGGTCGACATTACATCGCGTCCGCAACAAGGAGGAGATGATTGGAGTGGCTGCAAACAGACGCATTGCCTCCATTCACAATGCATGCAGTGAGGTGCATCGGCGTGTTCTGACACACAACATGAGAAACATGGAGTTGTCTAAAAAAAACCGTTTTTTGTCCAGAAATGCAAAACAATCCGATATTGGAACTGATGAGTTGTCCACCGCAGTCAATAGGGTCAAGAGCATTCAATCCCATCTCGGCCGGTTTGAAAACGGGCCCATGGTTTACGATAGTTATCGGCTCTCGCATCTGCAAACACTGGCAGAGGAGTCTCTCACACTGCTCAATACGGTACGTCAGCGTACCAACGATCCTTCAATCAATCCGTTCTATGTCTCACTGGATGGAGAGTCATATGCAGAGGATTGGTCTGGATTGGTGGAG
>NZ_JABXWD010000691.1 GCF_019173545.1 Candidatus Magnetobacterium casense
ATCAACTGTCCGTTGTCTGCCACCGCCTTGAGTATTTGCTCTCTCCAGGTGGCAATCACGGCCTCCGGTTCCGTGAGGATGTGTTGCAACAGGGTTCGAAATGCCTCAATCAAGGCAGAGTAGGGTATGTTGCGCTGGTATTGATCGAACTTGCCTGAGATAAAATGTCCGCGTTTTTCTACGATAGGCCTGTGGATTTCAGCAACGAGGGAGGACTTTCCGATACCGGAGTATCCGCTTACCAGTATCAGTTCGGACTTACCTGCCTGCGTGCGGTTAAAGCCCTCCAGCAAGACCTGTATATCTCTCTGTCGGCCATAGAGTGTATGGGGGATATGAAACTGTTCAAAGTGGTCGTTTTTTCCCAGGACAAAGTGAGAGATCCGTTGTGAGGCTTCCCATTGCCCACGGCAGATTTCCAGGTCATGTTTCAGCGACAGTGCGCTCTGATAGCGTGCCTCTGCGGTCTTGTTCATCAACCGTCCGATGATCCCCACCAGCATGTCGGGGACATTGACGTCGGGTGGACATACATGTTCCCTGGCGATATGGCAATGCACCAGTTCTATGGGGTCTGTGCTGACAAAGGGCGGTGTCCCAAAAAGCATGAAATAAAATGTGACCCCCAGGGAATACAGGTCAGAGCGATAATCTACCGGACGATTCATCCTGCCGGTTTGTTCGGGGGAGATATAGGCCAGTGTTCCCTCCAGGACATTGGGGTTCAAAAGGCGCACCGTCTCGCGGCGAAGGGCGGTGGACAGACCAAAGTCAATCAGTTTGACTTGGCCGGTCTTGGGATTACACAGGACGTTGGATGGGTTGATGTCTTTGTGGATGACCCTCCGGCGATGAACCACCGACAGGCAATCGGCCATCTGCACTGCAAGGGACAAAAACACTGAGACATCCAGCCCGCTGGACGATATCATACTATCGAGGGATTGTCCTCCGAAGTCCTCCATGATCAAAAACCAGGTGCCGTGATATTTCTCCAGGGCATAGACCTTGATAATTCCGGGGTCGTCAAATGACCCGGCAATTTCATACTCCCGCTGAAATCCTGCCAGTTTGTGTGGCAGCGGATAGTCCTCCCGCAGTCGTTTGAGGACTACAGGCTGTCGTGTATCCTTGTGGGTCGCCCGGTACACCAGAGAATTGGAACTCTCGTAGATAAGCTCCGGGTTGTTATAGTCTGATATCTGCTGCATCCTCAAAAGAAGAGAGAAGGAGGGCGGCTCCGCCCCCTCCTCAGACCTCCCCCGCAAGGGGTCACAGACCCCTTGACCCCATCTTGCGGGGGGTTGT
>NZ_JABXWD010000692.1 GCF_019173545.1 Candidatus Magnetobacterium casense
AGGTTGGTGATTGTGATGCTACTTCAACGAATGATGTAGTTATGGACAACCTTACCGGTGTTATGTGGAGCAGTAACGCAAATATTAATTCTACGGCTACCTGGGCTAATCATGGTACGTATATGACGGCGTTAAATGTCTTTCCCGGTATATGCGGTTATGTTGACTGGCGTATGCCAACCAGAGAAGAGTTGGCCAGCCTCGTAGATGCCAGATATGCCTCACCGGCAGTACCTAATACCGCGGGGACCGGGCAATGGACGGCTGAAACTCCTTTTGTGGATGTACAAAACGGCAATTATTGGTCATCTACTGAATCCAGTGCAAGTTCGGCAACCGACGCCTGGAGCGTCGATATGACCGACGGCAAGGTCTCAATCAACCCCAAGGCAAGCACCTACTACCTTTGGGTAGTACGTCCATGATCGTAGTTAATTCGATATAAAGGGAGAAAGATATGAGCAGAGCCTTTAAGAATAAGCAGGCCATTGGAAGGGCAACGTTTGTGTTGTGCTGTCTGTTGAGCCTGTTCTACATAACGGTCTATGCCGCAAGCACCATTGATACCACAAACAAGTACGCCTAGGATGAAAACACGGGCGGGTTCAACTTTAATCCCACAAACGGAAGCGTATCCTTTACGTATAACGGGGCCAACAGCTACCTGAGTGGTTACCTCTGGTCAGAAAATATAGGCTGGATCAGACTTGCGTACAACACAAGCGGGCCATATACCAATACCAACACTACCAATTGGGGCGTTAATTCAGACGCAAGCGGCAATCTCTCAGGCTACGCCTGGAGTGAAAACGCAGGCTGGATTAAGTTTAACCCAACCGGAAGCGGGGTCACAATAAACACGACAACGGGTTCTTTTGACGGTTATGCCTGGGGCGAAAACATCGGATACATACACTTTAAAAACGTCTCCCCTGCTTATAACGTTGTCACCACAAACTTCACGGGTACCACCTACACGGTAACGCCATCGGCAGGCACGGGCGGAACGATAACCCCGTCAACGCCTCAGACCGTTACCTCCGGGTTGACAACACAATTTACGGTAACCCCGAACTCAGGATATAACGTTAATACGGTAAGTGGATGCAGCGGCTCTCTCTCCGGCACCACGTACACAACCGAAGCCATTAACGCCGACTGCACTGTAATTGCGACGTTTGCACCTTCACCTGTAAGTTTACCGCAGACGGGGCAAACGAAATGCTACGACAAGGATGGTAAAGAAATCCCTTGTACTGGCACAGGGCAGGACGGAGACTCAAATGTGGTTCAACGTGTTCATC
>NZ_JABXWD010000693.1 GCF_019173545.1 Candidatus Magnetobacterium casense
AGCGTGTGCTGAAGGATGCGGGTTAGATGAATAACGGGAGGGGGTATGTATAAGCTAACACGACCAGATGGATTTGATTTCTACTCGGGCACGATCAATTACCGAGAGAACATTGGCAAGATCATCCGTGTAACGGACTTCGATCCTGCTACCAAAGGGCCATGCGGTAAAGGGCTTCATGCGTCAAAAAATCCGAACGATTGCTTTGTGGGAGCTAATATCCCATGCGCTGCTTTTCGGGTCAAGGGCATTCAGCCTATTGCTAGTGATACCGAAAAGACACGGTATCAGGCATTGAAGATATTGGAGGAAATAACAAATCTGGATGATCTTTTCGGATGGCGATATTCTGAGGCGATCAACCCTATCCATCCGTTTAAAATCAAACCACCTAAGATCACAGATGAACATATCCAGTTAGTTGAACAATGGGACAGCGTGAGGGCCAGCGTGGGGGACAGCATGTGGCCCAGCGTGAGGGCCAGCGTGGGGGACAGCGTGAGGGCCAGCGTGGGGGACAGCGTGTGGGCCATCGTGGGGGCCAGCGTGAGGGCCAGCGTGAGGGACAGCGTGGGGGACAGCGTGTGGGCCAGCGTGAGGGCCAGCGTGGGGGACAGCGTGAGGGCCAGCGTGGGGGCATATATTGGATCATTGTTTCCAAACATCACTGAATGGAAATATGCACCTAAAACTGAAGGATACCCATATCAGTCCTGCGTTGACCTATGGAAGCAGGGGCTTGTACCGAGCTACGATGGCAATAAATGGCGGTTACACAGTTGGCCTGAAGGCAAAGTATTGTGGACGGAATAACTGGCAGCCCCGAAAGGGGTGGGCATGGAGAAGCAGACCGGGTAGGGGCGGAGGGTTGTCTGCCTGCCAGTGAGCTTGCGGTAGGGCAGCGGGAAAGCGTTTGTAGGTCTGTTTAACAGAGTATGACTAGTCAACCATAACAGGCGCACCGACTAGTATCGGACCGTGAGAATCAAGTGTTCTACCGCAAGCACCAAATTCGGGCGGTGGTAGCCGGAACCAAAACCAGTAGGTATGGAGGGTTCAAGTCCCTCGCCGCCCGATCACCACGAAAGGAGAGGGGATGAGTGAGAGAAGGTTTGTGATAGCCGAGATAGACGATGACACTATTCCAGAAGAACGTGGATGGAAAGGTGAAGGTATAGGCATCACCGAGTCCGAGTTGAAGCGGAGACTTGCCTGTATAGCTGATGTAGATGAATCTCTTATCAGGGAGTCTATCATTGACATCCTCCTCCACGGCGAGGGGAAGGAGGCTGATCCTTAT
>NZ_JABXWD010000694.1 GCF_019173545.1 Candidatus Magnetobacterium casense
ACCCGTCTTAAAGTTGTAGATACACGCCATTTTTTTCATATCCCTGGAAACACGCATCCATATTGGCTTTTTTCCTGATGCTGTATCTACCCACCCAAAACCCAAGTCTTAGACGCCTTCGCCCCTAACATCATACCCACTGTCGCTGCGCCATTCATAGAGTCGTTCAGCAACAGGAGCCTCTTTATGAACAGGCAGATTATCCCTGAAGCCAAGAAAGGCTTGCTCCCTCAATATCAGAGCACAGCCCACGGCACGGAGTTGGCCAAGTTCATCAGCGCACAGGTAGCAAAGGTGCCAGGGCTTGGTGGTTTGCCGGCGGTAGGCAAGATGATAGCCTCCCCTGCCCTGTTGGAGAACACCGTTCGTGGTTGGGGTGGTGGCGCCGGCATGACTGCATTGGGCCTGGCAGACAAGGCCGCTCAGGGCTTAGGCTTGGTGGCCCCTCCGCCGGTACGACCTGCTAAGACGTTGGCCGACATCCCCGTGGTCAAGGGCTTTGTGCTCAGGTACCCATCCAGCAACACGGAAAACGTACAGGCATTCTATGACACGCACGACAGCCTGTCGAAGCTTCGCAACAGCTACATGGACCTGCTCAAGCAAGGCAAGGCTAAAGAGGCTGAAAAGCTACTCAAGGACAACGGAGGCTTGCTGCTAAACACAAGCAGTATGCGTAGCTCTCTGCTGAAGATGAGCAAGTTCGCTGATATGATTTACCAGGATAAGCTCATGTCACCTGAACAGAAGCGTCAAAAAATTGACGATATCTACAGGCAGATGGATCAAATGGCAATCAGGTTCAATGACTCCATCAAGCGGTTGCAGGAAGGGAAGGCAGCAGGAAAGTAAACGTAAGCTGCGGTTGATTTATCCACGGGGGTGTGATATCATAAAGCTATGGACTTCATGCAGATAGTGACTGCTGTAAAAGAGATAGGACTTGTCCCCGTGGTTGTCATCCTGTTGATTTTGCTTCACTTCAGGCATGTGTCCAGATTGGAAAAGCAAAACGAAAAACTTATTAACACGTTATTTAAGATATTTGGAGGAAAACAAACATGGACTTAAAAATGATAGTAGACGTAACCCTCCTCATAACATTCATAGTGGTAGCCTTATTGACAGAGAAGAAGATAAACAAGACAGACAGATTGATTGACAAGTTGAGTAAGGCAGGGAGGGGCTAACCCCTAATGCTGTTGACTTAAGCATATCGAACAACGCCATGACACCATTTTTTCCTTGACTTTTTTGTATGTCGTGGTTGAGATGATCGTTTCTCTTTCGGTCGATAAT
>NZ_JABXWD010000695.1 GCF_019173545.1 Candidatus Magnetobacterium casense
AGGTTCGTCAACCCGCCAGCGCATCCGACCCGGTAACTGGCCGACCACATCTGGATGGTTCCGTTGGACCACCATACGTAATCCGTCCCGTTCACTCCAGGCCCGAAAGAGCTGTTTTGGTTGGTGCAATTGTAGCACGTGACGCCCGTTAGCTGGTGGTCGTAGTATGGGACATTTGTTACATTCGTCGCACCAACAGTCAGGTTGTTCCATGTCGCAGTATAATAGCTGCTGGCCGTCATGTTGGCAATGACCAAGACAGCTATCGATACGACAAGGATGCCAATGCCCAAGGACAAAGCATAGGGACCTATGTCATCCACCGTTGTGCGCATTATGGTCGCCCGGTGGATGAATTACGCCCCGCCGCCGCCGAAGTTCTTCAGCATAAAGACAAGGCTCAGGATTATCACGGCCACGACCACTATCACGATTATGCTAAACCATGATGCGAAGGACGTTATCGCCGTCAGGCCAAGCCCCACGACAGCCGTGAAGTTGGTGTTTGTGGATGCACTGCTGAAGTTGGCGAGGATGAGCGATACGACCGCGACGATGATGACGGCGATGCCCACGGCAAGTGCCATAGGACCTATATCGCCGACCCCGAGACCCTTCATTTTGTGCTGAAGTCTCTGTTCGATGTGCATAATTCATTCCTCCAAGTTTGATTCATCGCTACTTCGGCAAGAAGCTGGCTCATGAGAAATCATTTCTTTGACTATTAAAAAGTAAATACTTTTACTCGCGTATTCATTAATTTAGAGGCCTTTGCAGTTGCAGAAATCAACTGTTACCGATACCGTTTTCATTCTCTGATAATTGTATATTATTGCACGACCTGCCCTTGATTTTTCCTGACCTTTTTCCGCACCTGCACATAGCTAATTTACCCCCCTGCACGCTTGACCATTCACGCCCGCAACTGGTGCATATCCTTCTCTGTTTTTTCCTGTCCGGCTTCATCCCGCTCAAGCTCATCCGCTTCTTCTTCTTGAGGTATTCCGCCCATTCCTCGGGGTATGCTTCCGCTGCATTGGGGAAGGAATCCTTGAAATTGCAGTGGGGCCAGTATGTTATTGCCGGATTATGCTTATCCCTTGATATCTGTATAAGCCTGCTCTTGTCATAATGCCATGCCCAGCCACGACTGACAACCCTTGTCAAAGACCTTATCCTATGCTCCCTCAGGTATTTATCGATAATCCATATGTTCGGGATGCAAATCGCTATGAACTGGTTATAATTACGGCATGTGGTGAATGCTTTTACCATGTATTTAGCTTCCTTAGTCATTG
>NZ_JABXWD010000696.1 GCF_019173545.1 Candidatus Magnetobacterium casense
TAGACTACATGCTCCTGAACCTGCCACGAAGGGTCACCAAACCTGCCGTGATCTCTGTGGCTCAAGATGCAAGGAAAGCATGGCGCACAGTCGCACGTGAGGCTGCTGATATCGGCACAGCGGTTCATGCTGCCATTGAGACTTATCTCAAGACCGGGAAAGAGCCCAAGATCACCGGAGACGCAGCCGAGAACGCATTCCTCGCATACCTTGAGTGGGAAAATCAACACCACATAGACCCGATCTATGTGGAGAAGACCGTCTACTCCACCGGGTACGCTGGGACGGCGGATCTCATCTGCCACAAGGATGGCATCCCCACGCTCGTTGACTTCAAGTCAGCCAAGGGACACTTTCCCGAGTACGCCCTGCAAACCGCAGCATACCGACAAGCCTGGAATCACATGAGCATGAGTGATCCCCACGAGGTCATCGTAGAAGCACACGGGGTTCTGCGTCTCGACAAGGTGACGGGTATGCCTGAATACCGTGATCATAGCGAGAAGTACGAAAGAGACATACGCGCATTCGAATGTCTGAGAGAGTTCTGGTATCTCATGAGGGAGGAGCAAAACAATGGAAAGTAAGGAACTAACGGTAGTCAACATCGAAGACTATGCCATGACCACGGACCGCGTGGTCCACCAAGTCGCACTCATCCAGGATGTTATGAAGGCAGTGATGAAAGAGGGGGAACACTACGGCACCATCCCAGGAACACAGAAGCCGACCTTATATAAGCCAGGAGCTGAGAAGCTCGGTGTGACCTTCCGCCTCGTGCCAAGCTACGACATTAAGCAGAAGGATCTACCTGCCGGACATCGGGAATACATGATCGTCTGCACTTTAACCCACGGCCCGAGCGGTCAACTGGTCGCCCAAGGGCTCGGCGCTTGCTCAACCATGGAGTCCAAGTATCGTTACCGAAACAAAGGCAAAGAGTGCCCCATCTGCCAATCGGAATCCATCCGCAAAGGCCAAGAGCAATACGGTGGTGGGTGGTTCTGCTATCAGAAATCAGGTGGATGCGGCCGCAAGTTCAAGGATGGTGATGATCGCATTGAGATGCAAGTCACCGGAAAGGTCGAACACACGGACCCCGCAGATTACTACAACACGGTCCTCAAAATGGCCATGAAACGGGCTCATGTGAGCGCCATCCTTACCGCCACCGCATGTTCCGACATCTTCACCCAAGACTTGGAAGACTTGCCGAGTCATGCGATACCAAAAGTGGTTGAGGGTGAGGTCCTACCGAAGGAACCGCCCAAACCAGAGTCACCCCAAACCACGA
>NZ_JABXWD010000697.1 GCF_019173545.1 Candidatus Magnetobacterium casense
TCTGTCAATTACACCTGTGGCGACTGGCTTGACGATTACACTTACCGGAAGATGTTTGGAATAACCGGCTCCACAGCAGGGACGCAGACCAACTATCAGATGCGAGTCACTGTCTACGCCGCCGCCGGGACGGACTCGGGGAGCAGCGTTTATACCAATTACACAACCCAAACTGACTTCGATGATGTCAGGTTCACTACTCCCTCGGGAACTTCCTTAGACTTCTGGCAGGAAAATTACACGTCAAACGTAAGTGCTTCGTTCTGTGTAGAGTGTGATAGCATCGCCGCTTCTCCATCGGTGACTCAGTTTCTGATGTATTACGGCAACTCGGCGGCCACTTCTGGGAGTAACGGAGATAATACCTTTATCTTCTTTGATGATTTTCCTGGCAGTAGTCTAAACACTTCAAAATGGGCAGGAGATACAGGATATGCGGCGGTATCTGGCGGGATAGTGACGTTTCAAAATGGTACACCAGCTTGGAGGTATATATACAGCCAAACAGCAACAGGTAGTTCAACATATGCGGTGAGGGCAAGAGCTAATATGGACGAGAGTGATGTCGCCATTGGCTCCCGTAATGCAGCTAACACACACAAGGCATACGCATACCGAAGCGGCTCTACTACATATTACCTGACAAGAGACGGAGTTACGCAAAGCACGAATACCACTAACTTTTCCATAGATGCGTATAAAACCATAGAACTGGATGTTCGTGGGGGCTTGGGGGTCTATGGCTTTGAGGATGATGTAGCCAGGAGCCCCGCTTATATGACCGTGACACCGCCCAACTCTGTTGATATGAGAGCTGACATTGCAGCAGCTGCTACTAACGGAATCAAGGTTGATTGGATTCTACTTCGTAAATATGTCTACCCCGAGCCCTCAATCAGCAGTTGGGGAAGTCAAAATACCCTTCCCGCTCCAACAGGAGTCTCGGCCACAGACGGAACGTATACGGATAAGGTAATAGTCTCGTGGACGGAACCGTGCGGAGCTTCAGGATATTACCTCTATCGTGGGGGAACGTATGTGACTTCCGTGGCCGCCGGGACGGTATCCTATAACGATACGGGAGCGACAGCAGGGACGGTTGACTGTGGAACGCCATTTGGCACTCCTAATATCGGGTATGTGTCCCTGACGACGGTTGGCGAACAGGCCATTAACGCCTCGCCTGTGGCGTATACTCTGAAGTCCTATGCGGGAACGGCGAATAGCACATCAAGCTCCTCTAATACAGGATTTAGAAGCGTTGGGGCGCTGTCTTACCAGTGGAAGTATT
>NZ_JABXWD010000698.1 GCF_019173545.1 Candidatus Magnetobacterium casense
ATAAGCAGACAATTCAAAATGCCGGCCTTATCTGATATCATCAGAAGTAAGACAGAAGGATTGTCACCAGGGTAAAAAAGTGTTTACCATGAAATTTAAAGAGGATACGATGAATTTACCATCGGAGGTGAATTTCTGGGTGCGGTGGTTGCCCGTATAAGCAACGTAAATGTTCCCGTTAGCATCTATATCCATGCCAGTGGGATTATTAAGCTGCCCATCACCACTACCTGAACTGTCCCATTTCGCAATGAACTTACCATTGGCGGTGAATCTCTGGGTGCGAGCATTTCCTCTATCAGCGATGTAGACGTTCCCATTGGCATCTATCGCTATGCCATTAGGGGAATAAAATTGTCCGTTGCCACTGCCTGAACTGCCCCATTTAGTAATGAACTTACCATTGGATGTGAATTTCTGGATACGGTTGTTACTACTATCGACGACGTAGACATTACCGTTGCCATCTACCGCTACGCCAGAAGGTCTGTCAAAATACCACGGCTGCTCGAGCTTTGGCCACATATTCTTGTATTTATACACCTCTTCCGATAAGGCGGCCCCTGCCAACGCCAGCACCATTACCGCAACCAGTACAATTGTCCTCAATACCTTCCTGCCTGTCATGTCCTGTACCTCCTTATTTGAAATCGCTTATGCCATACCTACCTGGCTGACGTTCACCGTAACCGTAGATGAATATATGGAGGCGTCATCACCCCCATTTGGGTTAAAGTCTGTCTTAAACGAAAAATCGTAGATGCCAACCGGCAGACCCGACAATCCAACCAACGGTGAAAATTCGCCAACGCTAAACAACGGCCCCGTGTACGTCACCGAACTGCCCAACTTCCATGCCCAGGCCCCGCTTAGGACATCGTAGTAATACGTCCCAAAAGGTGTTGCCGCAACCAGCCACCAGTCGGCATTTATACCGGCGCTGCCGGCGGCGTCAAGCCCTATCGTTACCGTTAAGGGGTCTGTCGTCTTGATGCCGACCTGCCCGGACTGGCCGTTTGCCTTAACGCTTAACACCGGCCCTGAGGATACCCCGTTTGTTTGCGGTAAGGTCTGTGAGCCAGGTACGCCCATGTTGCCTTTGTCATCGGTAACATAGACCGTAAAGACATACTCTCCATTGATAATAAGACCGTTGACCACACCTGAATATGAATCGCCATCTCATACTTGGGTTTTGGGTGGGTAGATACAGCATCAGGAAAAAAGCCAATATGGATGCGTGTTTCCAGGGATATGAAAAAAATGGCGTGTATCTACAACTTTAAGACGG
>NZ_JABXWD010000699.1 GCF_019173545.1 Candidatus Magnetobacterium casense
TGACACAGATGGGCGCAAAATACCATTTCTTGTCATTCCCGTGAAAACGGGAATCCATTTTCAAAAACCGCATAAAAAGCCAGTTAATAAAAAAGTGCAAAAGTATAGAGCAAGGGATTTTTCAAAATACTCTATCGCTTTTTTTAAGTCACCAAACCGTAACAATGAATAAGCGTACTCATGAAGAAAATCAGCGACCGTTGCATCCTTTGTTGTCTTGGCCTCATCCACCATCGCATCTGAGACCTTTACGGCAACCTGTTCCATAATCGCCCGACCCTGCCGATATAAGACAATCTGGTCAAAGTATCGCCCCAACGCACTCGCATGAGGACACGCACCACGGATGTTATCCACCTCAAGGGCGTGACGAACGGCCTCCTCCATGTACTTGTAATTGGGCTCCGTGGCTTTTGCAATCCAACCGTCATACCACTGATACGCCCGCCCGTGCATCTCAAGGCGTTCCGCAGCCGTCAACTTGCCCCACATGCTATCGGCAATGACGGGCGTTACCCAGTACACAAACTCATCCCTGGAGACCTCTTTTATTGCCAGTGCGGCTCGCACTTCACGCTCAATCAACGTCAGGTCAACGCCGGTGTCTAAAAACTGATCACCGCCAGAGCTATCAAAGGCAGTCGCACCAACAGGCTCCCTGTACACAGCCGCTCGTTGAATGAACTTGTGGAAATCCTCCCCCTCTGTTGCAGCGATCACATCCGCAAGATAATCGTGGATGAACTCATCCTGCTTGCCCCGCAGCTTCATCTCAAGATCAGTCAGGTCGTACTTTTTCTCATCTTTGGCGATAACGTTTAACCACTCCAGCAGTCGGGGATTGCCGCCGCCGTATTCGATATACAACGCAGCGTGCTTGCTCTTTGCAATGAATTCAAGCTCTCGTTTTTTCTTGGCTAAGTCGGCGCCATAAAAAGACATGAGTGCAATGTCAAAGAGTTTCTTATCTGGCAGGTTTTCACCCTCATGCTCAAGGATGAATGGATACCGGCTCGATATAACGACGTTGCTGTTGCCCTCAGCCCAGTCAACTGCCTCAAGAAAGGGTCGAATGATAGTAATGGCATCAGCCTTCAGGTAATAACTATTGCCCTGACGATCAAGGTTCTGTTCAAAGTCATCAAAGTAGATTATTGTAGGAAGGCTGTCTTTAAAGACAGTGCGAAAGAGGGCTTCTATCTTTTCCTCATACGCATCATCCGACTTTAGAATCGCTAACCCCTCCTTGTTGCCCAATCTCTTAAGCAACCCCCTGAGTTTCACGATCAC
>NZ_JABXWD010000007.1 GCF_019173545.1 Candidatus Magnetobacterium casense
GATGGCAGCAGGACATGACGTTTAGCGCTACCGATTATAACACGGTTGCGTGGTCGTCTGGTACAATTACTCTTTTAGACGGAACCACATATTCTATCACCGGATCGAATACGGGAAATATGGCCGCTCTGACGTATATTTATCTTGATGTTAATGCGTCAACCACGTTATTGCAAACGACGACAACGGCGGGTAGTGCGATAGGGAGTGGTAAAATATTGATAGCAGTTGCGCAGAATAATAGTGACACCGGTTCGGACGCCACCTTTCAAGTATTTGGCGGCAAGGGGGGCGCTCTTTGGACAAAGGATAATATCGCTGCTAATACGATAACGGCGAATGAGATCGCGGCTAATACTATCACATCTGCAGAAATTTTTGCCGGGACGATCACGACGACGGAGCTTAATTTTACGCCCTATGTTATAGGTACTAATGATTTAGATGATATTTCTGACGGCACTTCTTACGGAAAAGTGGCGCTAACCAGTATCAGCGCCGGTAAGATAGTAGTAGCTGGCCTTGATTCCGGTGTCACCGCTCGTATGTTTTCGAATGGCACGGCCCAGGCGGCGATCGAAGGGTGGAGACACTCTTCCGATCTTACCTTGATTGATGGCGGGGATATATATACGGGTTCCGTAACAGCAAGCAAGATAACTGCTGCTTCTTTGTCAGCAATCGCTAGCCTTACCGGTAATATAAAAACTGCGGCCAGTGGGGCGCGAGTTGATATTTTCCCGGATTCCAGTACTGGCTTTAAGGTGGTGGATAATAGTGGTAATAACGTCTTCGAATGTCTTGTGGGAGGAACGGACGTCGGAGATGTCACCATCGGCAATTATGCAGGCGGACAGGGAATTAAGTATGATAAGTCGGCCGGCGCGATCCTTTATAAAAATTTAAAATGGTCAGAAATATCTGATGACGACGGGAATAAACCGGATAATAACGCTACTGACGGCGCCACTTTTGGTGATAATATTACCGGCGGTGGTAGCAGCAACAGTCAATGTGGTAACGATGGATTCGTCACCAGATATGAACAGACGATTTTCGGTGATGGATCAGACGGTGATGTCACTATTTCTTCCAATACCACCATGTCGTCAGACATGTATTATAATAACCTGACCGTTAACACTGGCGTTACCCTGACCACGGGTGGATATAGGTTATTTGTTAGGAATACTCTAACGCTTAATTTGGGCTCCATTGTTGGTTACCGCGGAAACGCCGGTACTGACGGTACGAACGGAACCGCCGGTTTCCCCGACGTTCCCCTGGGCAGCTCCGGCACTCCTGGCGCTGCCGGCAGTCCTGGGGCCGCATTGGCAGAAAATATTTTGGGTGGAGCCCCGGCTGGTGCCGCTAGCGGTATGGGCGGCGCAGGAGGTACGTCTGCTGGCGGTTCAGTCGGTATTGCCGGCACGTCTGGCACAAGCGTGGCAAAATCTTATTGCGGAAGCGGAACGGGTGGCTCTGCGGGTGGTTCTGGCGGAAATAGCAGAATAGGTTATAGCGGAGCGAGTGGCGGGGCAGCCGGCACCGGGGGCTCTACCTCGGGTACCGTTTATAATAAGCCGCATAATGTAGTTTTTGCCATTAGGTTGTATGATGATAATGGTTCTGACATTATCAGAAGCGCCGGTGGTACAGCCGGATCCGGCGGCGGCGGCGGCGGAGGAGGAGATAACGTTTACCCCAATGGTCGAGGTGGCGGAGGAGGAGGGGCTGGCGGTTGCGGGTCTGGCGGTGGGGTAGTCATGATATCTGCTAGAATTATTGTTAATAACGGAAGCATAAGTGCGCGTGGTGGATATGGCGGGGATGGTGGTAACGGTGGTAAGGGCGGGAACGGGGGTGCGGCATCGGGATATGATCGTGCTGGTGGTGGCGGTGGAGGCGGCGCTGGAGGAGCCGGTGGACGTGGCGGTTTATTAGTTTTAATATATACCAGTTATTCCGGCTCTGGCGTAAAAACAACAGCCGGTGGAGGCGGGGGAACGGGTGGCAATGGTGGAGCTAAGGGGGAGGGAACAACCGATGCTGATGATGGTTTCCCCGGCACTGCTGGAGCGGCTGGAAGCAATGGTAGCACTGGCCAGTTAATAGAATTAGAGGTATGAAATATTATTTTGATAAAAAAACGGGAGAAGTAAAAATGAGGTCAGAGGGTGAAATAGAGTGTAATGGAGAAAAATTTGATGTGCTGGACGTGGATGAAGACAAGAATGTAGGAGAAACGGGTGGGTATCGCTTATTTGTCAGGGAGGGGAGAGTGTTAAAAGAAAAACTTTTTCGTAAGACAAAAACAGATTTCAAAGAAGCGGTTGATAAGGTAGAAACCGTTGAGGAACTAAAAAACATTATTAAAGAAATGTTAGATTAATTTTATGGCTAAAGAAGAACAAAAAAAGGATGAAGTTAAAATGCGCCAAATCATCATTGAGACTGATGGCAGAAACGTCAAGATTATTAAGGCCGAAGTAGCAAGTGAAATAGAGTTTGTGGCGATTCTACAAGCGATTTTAACTAAGATTATTCAAAAATAATATGCCGCAAATAAGGAATAACGTAACGGGGTTTATCGCTAATGCGAGTGACGCGGATTGGAACGCTGGCGTTTATGACAAAAGCGTCTGGACATTAGTAAACCAACCGACGACTGCGCCCACGACTCCCGCTCCAGCTCCAACGTCACCCCAAACGCAAACTACAACAACCTCGCCTGCGCAGACGAGTGCTCCGTCATTCCCTAGCACTACCTCTAACCAACCCGCCGGACAACCCCTGAGCGTTCCTTCCAATTCTACTGATGTGTATTGGGTCGTATACAAGGATAAGGATGGTAATTACAATGTCAGACAAACCTCTCCTGATTACATAAATTATATAGGTGGTAATCCGGCTTTCGGATGGCAATATGTTGGGGCCTTCGCTAACAGCGAAGACGCAAACGCGTATATAAAAAATTATCTACAACCAGCTTCGGCTCCTTCCGCTCCTACGGCTTCGGCGGCCGAACCGCAGATCAAGTTTAAGGCCGGATTATCCGCCGCCCAGCAACAGAGCATCATCACCATGTTGAAAGACAGGAAGTCTAGGGGGGAGCCGCTGAACGAAACTGACGCCAAAAACTTCGCTTACGCCATTGGTGACGAGAATTATAAGCAATACGTAGGTATGAGCGCGGACGTGGTGACGTCGTGGAGTAGCGGTGCAGCGACAGGAACCCAGGGTCAAACGCAACCGGGGACGCAGAATCAGACGCAGCCGTCGACTGATCAGAAAATGGCGCCAGACCAAGTGACGCAAATATTCAGAAGCATGGGATATGAACCGTCCCAGGCGGATATTTCTTATTGGACGCAGCAACCAATGGCCGCGTCATCCACTCTCTACGAGACTCTTTATCAGAAAAAACAGGGAGCTACTACGCAAAATCAAAATGTAGAAACAGCGGGCGTTGGTCAAATTTTTATGCGGGGAACCCAGGCCCTGGTGAAGTTCTCTGATGATCCGGACGGCCCCGGCCCCGCCAACGCTACAACGGTATGGCTGGTTGACTCAACAACACAAACCATGAGGCCCTTCCTTTCGGAACAGGCTTTTAATAATTATTATGCCGGCGTAACTGACCTCGCAACGGAGACCACGAAAGGTACTATTGCCACCCTGCCAACTACAGTATTAACAAGCCCAGGCTCTACCTTCTATCAATATAAACTTTTACCCGACGCCCAGGGAATACAGAATAATGGCTCGGTGCCTGGTGATGGTAACGCTGCTTCCGAGGCTTCTATCTCAAAATTATATGGCCGCGCTTATAGCGAAGAGGCGCAAAAGGCGGCGTTTAATATACTGGACAACTGGTTGGGCGTACTTAAATCAACGCCCGGAGCGGGCCTTTCCTCTTCGCTGATAGATGGTATTTTAAATAATCCCACCAAGGTGGCCTTCTACGTAAACGCTCTTGCATATGGCGGATATGGAGTTAATGATGTTTATCGAGACCTAAAACGCCAATCTTTGGCAGATTCCGGACGCTCTGATATGTCCAGCATGGTTGTCATTCACGCCACACAAGACGCTCAAACATATTATAATTCAACGGCCGGTAAAGTCATAAGGACAAACCCCGATCTTAAACCACCCGCCTCCATAGGGGACATCAACACGTCCTTGCTCGATCTTTCGATCTACGATTTACCAACAGAAGCGTTCAAAACGCTTGTGCAGCCTCTCGATTGGACATCTGAAGCGGCCAAGGAAGAGGCTGCACAAATTAAATCTGCCTATCATGACGTGTTAATGAAGCAGTTGGAGGCCCAGACGGATCAGGAGAAGGCCATCGCTGACTACGAATACGAACTCTTCAAGAAAGAATTGAGTCGAACCTTCGGTATCGAACTCAGTAATAATGTACAGGCAGCCTGGAATCAAATTGAGGCTCTCACTAGCGGTTACACTTCCGCTGGCCTGGGGGATAGTGGTTTACAGACCGAGGCCATTGATAATGAATTGGCGGTGGTGCGAAGGAAGGATGAAGAATTAAGACAGTCGAAACTGACATCGGAAGAAGAGGCCAAGAGAAAGTATTATCTTACCAGCGCTACCCCCGAAGAAATCGCCCAGTTAAGCAACGAACAGTTGCAGGCCTGGGGGCTCAAGCCGAGCCAGGAGGTGATTAATTTTCTGAGTGTCGAGAACCTCATGAGCACGTATGATCTTAGCGAGAAGGAGGCCCAGGAATATCACGACTTAACGCTAGACAATAACGGAAACTATCGCAGCAATCTCTACAAGAATCTTTTTGCCAACAAATACGGCGTACAAAAGGCCAAGGAGAGTTATCAGCTTGATCAATTAATTCAAAAATATTTGAATAACGAAGAAAAGGCATATGCCGAACTGGTAAAAAGCGGCAGTTTAACCTCCGGCTATTTGGGCGATACCACTCCTGGCACCGGAACCAAGGCGACTACCCCATCTCCTGCGGTGCAACAGCCGGGGACGGTAGAAACCACCCCCCTTGGGCAGGCGGCTCAGGCGGCTAAAGGCGCCGGCGGATTATGGCAAAATGCCCAGGGCGTAATTATAAACCCCGCTAATTATGGATATATTACGGAAGAAGATTTAAGGGCACAGGGATTTAGTCCCGTAGGTACTACCACGGGGGCAACCACCATGCCGAGCGCCGCTACCACGCAACCTTCGGCCCCGAATCTTAGTAACTTTAATGCTTATGGTCTTGATTGGAAGCCTGGTCTAAGCGATGCCCAAAAACAGAGTATCATGAATCTCTTGGCTAATAAGGATATAAACCAGTGGAATGATACGGATTGGAAGAATTTTAACTACGCCGTTACCGGTATGAATGGCCAGCCGGTCAGCATCGGTCCCGGCGGGACTACCGCCACTTCCCTTGGCCAGGCTAGTCAGGCCGCGGCTGCCGCTGGTAATATTTCGCAAAGCATAGGCTCTAGTATACCGTTTAAACAGGGCTTAAGTACGGCGCAACAGCAAAGTATCTCCAACCTGGTGGCAAATAAGCCGCAGAATCAATGGACGACCACCGATTGGGCTAACTATAATTATGCCACGGGGCAGTCCCCAGCAAATCAAGCCGCGATTACTCCTGCGAGTGTTTCTACTACGCCCCTGGGGCAAGCTACCACAACTCAACAGGCCACCTCTGCCATGCAGAGCCTAACGAATCCCCAGTCTACAATGGGTCAAACATGGCAGAAGGGAAGTATCACGATTGATTTAAGTAAGGGACCGAATACACCATACGGATACTTCACCCCGGAAGACCTAAGGGCTCAAGGATTTACTCAAGTATAAAAATATGGCATTAACAAAAATCACGGAGAATAAAACTTATAATCCTAATCCACTTTTGTCTGGAGCCGTCCAGGGTCTTTATCAACTTGGCGCAACCTTACCCGCGCCCAGAAGTCCGAAGGTGATTCAACCGCAGTTCCCCAATCTAAGCAATCTTGCGCAATTCGGACAGATGGGAGCAATCCCGCAGATGTTACAGCAGCAACAACCCGTTCCTGCGCAGACAGCACCTCAACCTCCCGCAGGAGTGACTCGAATGCCTCAACAGGGGGCGACACCTACTGCCAATATGCAGATGGGCAGTAACCCCTTTCAACAAATCGGTAGTATCACCACCCCGTATGGTGGCTCTACCAGGTATGAGGGGTTTCATCCCGGACTTGATATCGCCAATAAAATTGGAACCAATGTTCCTGCCTTTTTCGGCGGAACGGTAACTGGGGTCCGGTCTGGCCAAATGCAGGGCTCTCCCAGCTTCGGTAATTACGTGACCATCAAGGATGCCAACGGGAACACGTGGAGATACAGTCATCTTCATGATTCATATGTAAAAGTGGGGCAGCTGATCCAGCCCGGTCAGGTCATAGGGGCTATGGGCAACACGGGCCAAACTTATAGTACAAGCGGAGGAACGGGCTCTCACCTTGATCTGAGAATTTACGACACCTATCAACGCTACATTAATCCTTACGAATATTATAAGAAATTATATGCTTAATATCCCCAGAGTTAACAAAGAACAGGCGAAGGCAAAAAGTTATGCCGTTTCGGCTGTGATGAAAAACCCAAAGCTTGGACAAATGATGAATACTGCATTTCATGCCAAGGTGGGCAGCACGAAAAGAACGGTGGCTAAGTCTGTATTGAAATCGCTTTGGAGAACTAATAGAAACCGGGCTCTAAGGGACGGCCGTGGCGGCGATGGCCAGGGAGGTTTTTGGGATTGGCTTGGCGCCGGCGTATCTACTAGCTCTCCTTCTTACAGTACGCCGATGTCGGTACCGTTAATGCAAGCCAATGCAATGACACAGCAGGTGCAAGGGGTTCCGTCGACCGTAAACATGCTTCCCGCTGCTCCGGCGGCGAGTAATCCTTTTAATAATACTACGTTTGGTTTCCCGGCGTCGCAAACGGGCACTCCGATGCCGACTTTTGGTCCGTATAATACCAACACTGCCAACACAACGCCGTCCGTTTTGTATCCCACCGCCCCCACTGGTACTCCCGCTCCCACTACCGCCCAGCCGACTGCCCCGACTCAGGCCGCTGCCCAAGCGGGTTTTGCTACACCGGTCGGTGCTAATATGGTGGGGAACATACCATTCCGTGCCGGATTAACCGATTCTCAGATGCAAAGCATCATTAATCTTATTAATAATAAACCCCAATCACAGTGGAATGATACGGACTGGACGAATTATTCATATGCTACCGGGGAAAGCAGGGAAAGCGCCACGAAATATCCATGGCAACCCCAACAGCAGCAACAGCAGCAGGCACCGGCGGAACCAGAGCTTGGTTATTATGATCGCTGGTTCCAGGGATTAAGTCCGGAAGAACAAAATCAGTGGAGATATTTATATCAAGCCGTAAAGAGCGGCATCGGCGCCCCGGCGTTTGCCTTTCAGGTTATGTCCGATGCGAATATATTGAAACAAATGTTTCCGAATGTGCCGGAGGATGCCCTTCCCAAGGGAGCTCTTTTAGCGCAGCAGCTTTATGATCTACAGGCGTCGAAGTACCAGGAGAATAATCTTGATCAACAGATGTCTAATATTAATGATCTGAAAAGGCGTGGCATGACGGTACAGACCGACCTCCAGAACTATGTTAGGGGGAGGGATGAATATGTGCGAAAATTGGACGAAATGATAACTAAGGCAAAGGATTCGATGTTCGGCATGGACATGGCCAATCCCTATGTCAAGGATAGCATGAATAAATATATGAATTATCTTTATACAATCAAAGGGCGACAGGAACAAAGATACGTTGACTATATTAACATGTCCATTAATGAACACAACGCAGATCTGCAGAACGCCCTTAATGTTTATAATACTTCCTACACGAAATATCAGGCAGAGCTTCAGTTCGAGAGCGCGATCACCCAGGAAAGATATCAGTATTTTAATGAAATGATCCAGGGGATGTATACGAATCTTCAGGCCATGGAACAAGCGGAAGCAAAAAAAACGGACGGTACTATTGAGGAGATGACGGCATACTATAAGATGCTTGAGGCCGCCGCTAATGCACAAATCGCGCAACAGAAAGCTACGGGCACACCTACGACCGCCGAACCGATGAGCACAACAGAATTGAATTATTATAAAGGACTAATGTCTTCGATGACCCCGAACGACGCCGGCCTTTATTCAATTCCCAACCTCGCAGATCTTATTGATCAGGCCTCCGCAGCTGGTTTCAAAAATACTACGGAGATCGTCTCCCAGTATAGTAATAGCCTGAACGCCCTAACACAACAATCATCCCAACTCGGCCAGCCATTAAAGATGTGGTATACGCTTGAAGATGTTTTGAATAACTTGAAGGACTCGCAGGAACAGGCAGGACAGGATACTTCAAGCGCGAAACAGCTGGCGACGAGCATCATAAACGGCCTAGCTGGCAGCATGAATGATTATCTCCTTGGTTCTGAATATAAAATAGCGGACGTAAGGACGGTCCTGCAGGACCTCACCGGGTCCGGTTGGTTAAGTGGAGATAATTATAAGGCTCAAGAACAGAAGGGGGAATTCATTGAGAAAAATCAGGACAAATTGAATACCGAATTACTTTCTTTCTTGTATGATGAGTATATGATTAATAAAAGCGCGGGATTCGGTAGAACACAAATTTTCAACCTCGATCAAAATGATATGGAGCTCTCCGCTGATATCCTGAACGATTACGAAGACTTCCTCAACGGCAGGAAAACAGCGATGGGCCTGGGTAATTACTAAAAAACATGGCCGAACAACAAACAGCGGGGGCGGTTCCTAATTTTATTCCGTCACCGACATTACGCAATCTTCTTCTGACGACCGGCAAAATGTCGCCCGCCTGGGCGCAGGCCATAGGAGCTCTGGAGGGTGCCGGGAAACCTATTCTTCCCGCCACTACTCGCTTTGCTCCCATTCCGCCTGAGAATACTTTTGAACCGGCGCAAACACAGTTTGGTGCGACTGGAGCTATTGCCCCCTCTTCACAAGCAAAATTAGCTGCTCTTCCGGCCTTTTTAGGCGGGGGCAGATACGTAATTGACCCCCAGAATCCTGGGAAGCTGATCAAATCTAGCCGTAATACCAATCCGGATCTTACGGCTTTTCTCCGTGGTGGTCTCCCCAGTCGTTTATACGAAGTAGATCACATCATGCCCCTTTGGGCGGGTGGAGATAATACTGCCCAGAACAAGACGGTTTTGACAAAGCCAGACCATGGCAGGAAGAGCAAGGTAGAGGCGGTAGTAAGACAGCTTTATTATAGCGGAAAAATGTCTTTACGTGAGGCCCAGAGCGAGCTTACCACCTGGCAAGACAAGGATATCAACGGCATTCAGTTGGATGAAGGCGGCGATCTGGTGGCTAAGGACAAAACAAAGGCGGCAGAAGAAAAATATAAGGAATGGAAATCTCCGCCGAAGGTTACGCTAAAGGGATGGTGGGAGGCCCTTAAGGCCGGTACCCCGGGAGTGGCTGGTGAATTCGCTCAAGCCACCGCCTCGGGTATCACCGGGGGGTGGATCCCGGGCGGACAATATACTTATCAGGACCCGGAAGAACAAAAGCAGGTAGAGATAGCTCGCAAGGTAGGCGTTGGCGTCGGCACAATCATGGGTTTCATAGGCCTTGGCGCTCTTGTGCGCGGTGTTGCCAGCGCTACCGGAGTATCCACTATGGTAAAGTCATCCAGCCTGGGGAAAAAACTCTTTAATCCAGAGGCCATGATGACCGTAAGGGGCATACAGATCCCCGGCCAAAGTCTTCTTAAGGCTGTGGAAGCCGCTGGTCTTTTTGGACTTCAGGATATATATGCCAAGCATGAGCAAGAAGATTTTTCTGGTAGGGTAGGATCATTCTTGTCTGCCGTTACTTTGGGCGGCGTGGTAGGAGGTGCCGGACAATCATTGAAAGGTTTCGCTGGCGTGGCGGGCGCTACGTATATGCTTTCCTTCATGGAGGGCGGAGACGTAGAGGACTCGATTTTAAGCTCTGCTATCATGGTCGGTTTGCATGGCCTTAATTTTCCCCAATACAAAAGAGCTGTGAATAATATAGAAAAGGCGGCGACGGAGAAGGCCATAGATTTCCGCACCAAATACCTTACGCCAGAGGGGTTACCCCCCGAGGGCATAGGTGCTTTTGTCAAACAAAAAACCGCAGAATGGACGCGGCCTAAATTTAGTACCGACCTTGAAATAAAGATGGGAGAAGAGAATAAGATAATCTTTGACAGAATATTCGACTCCTTCCAGGCGGGACGCATTGACGCGGCCAGGGTAGAGCAGGATATATATAGTACGGTACTTAGCGGTAGACATCTTTACAAACAAAACGAGAGCGTTTACAGCAGGTTACGGGACGATTTGTACGATATAATGGGAGTGGGGGAAAAATTAAAGGAACCGGCTAACAGCACCAAGATTTCATTGGAAAAATTTTCTGTCCCCAGAAATGCTATAGCCGTAGCCGAAAAATATCCCGACCTTGTCGCCCTGGAATCTCCCAGGATTACTGATCTTCCTGCGCTTAAACATGAGGCTCCCTCTGGGACTATTCAATTGACCGGCGTAGCCGATTTTATTGATCCCAAAACCACCCTGAATACTAGGGAGTTTATAAATGCTATCGGCGAAGGGCAGGTAAGGCGTGGTCCGGGGCTGGGTAAACCTCGCATCCTCCTGTTAAAATCTGATTTATCGTGGTTACTTGAGCGGGTTAATCAACGCATGGATGTTAATGCCGTTACAAGGGGGGAGGCAAAACCATATGGATCACCCCAAAAGAACGTTCAGGCCGTGGGGTACGTAGAGGGGAAGGGCTTGCTTAATCTAGGGTTTATTCCCCGTGAATGGAGGATAGAAGACGGTCCCAACAGCTTAAACAAGAATATCAGGCGCATGAATTTTAAAAAACAAGGCGACGAAAACCTTGGTATCCCCCCATTTGACGCCAAGACCATGAATAAAAACTCTATTTATGACGCCATGGTACGGAATAAGGTAGATTTCGTAGAGGCGGAGGTAGTAAAATATGGCCTGGCCGGAGAAGAAAGCGGCCAACCATACGTCATTATTGAAACGACTCCCCAACTTTGGCAAGAGGCCGTGGCGCAAGTCAAGGGAGAAGCGATAAAGATCGCCGAACCGCCAAGGGCCGCGGCAGAATATATCAGCAAAATAGAACTCCAAGGCCCTCAGCCTAGCTCCATAAAAGAAGTCGGACAAGCAAAGGTAGCCGAACTCACAAGCAAAATAGAAAGCTTTTTGGCGCAAGCCAAGGCGAGTGATAATCCCGCAATGTTAGAGTCGGATTTGAATAGGACAATCGGCAAGGTGGTGGACACGAAAGAGGCCAAGGATATCGTCGACGGCGTGAAACCGGTGCGGATAAATACGATTATCAATTGGTTCGATAAGGCGGCGAAGAACGGCAGCATTACGACCGAGGGCGCTGAATATTATAAGTTGCTGGAAAGTTTTTATCGTTCCCTGTCTACCGTAAACAAGGGTAAATTCGAGAGTGTCAGGTTAAGGGCGATAGAACCAGAACCCATAGTGACGGGAGAGATCCCGCAAAAGATAGGGCTTCAGGAAGCTGCCGCTCAACAATTCCCCCAGTTAATAAGAACGGGCGAGCAGGCCGGTAAAAGAACAATTGTTACGGGAAAGGGCAAGCAAGAAGTATTCGTCACCAGGGCCGGAGCAAAACTAGGAAAAGAAGTATTGTCAGACGGCTCGTATTGGCTTGAGCAGAATATAAAAAAGGCTGGTGGTAAATGGACGCCAGTGGCTCAGGCTGGGCATAAAGTAGAACACCTCATGTTACCCGACAATGGTGGCTATGCGGGAAAAATAAGGATTGACGGTGCGGTATACACCTACCCGGAAGCGGAAATGATTTACCTTGGGAAGAACGGATTGGTCGCTGCTAAGCAAGAGTACAAAAATTTGCTAACAAAACGCGCAGAGCAACCCTCGAAATTTACGGCTACGGATAGCAAGAAAATGGCAGAAGCAAAGAGAAAATATTTATCCTTGAGTGATCTTGCCGAACAGCAGAAGGGAAATGTCGGTTCCATGGCTCCCACTCCGGAATCAGTAAGATTGTCTGATATATCCAACCAGGCCATGAAGGAAACGCTCGCTCCAGAACCAGGCAGTCTCCCGGATAAATTTGATAAATTTTCCAAGATGATAAAGGGGGAGGGAGATAAGCGGAGGGCTCAAGATATAGCAGATGCGATAGAAAGGGATAACGCAATAAATGAAAATCCAGTAACGTGGGGTGATCAGGTTCTGGGAGAAATGTCCACCGAAGGAAACAAATTATATAACAAGGCTCCGCTAAGAATAAAAACGATGGTTGATAATATTCTTGTGGAGGGTGACGCGATACGTTCCGCCGGGAAAATAAAAAAGGGTTCCAAGGGCTTCGAGGCGATGCTTACCCGATGGGAGAATATCAGGCAAGGCACCACCGCCGGCAGTGATCGTTTTCAAGTACAAACACCCGAAACTAGGATCAGGATGGGAAAAACCAAGGAACAAAATCCTGTGAATTATGAGGGCGCGACAACTATCAATACACTCGACAGAATAATGTTAGAACAAGATGTTAAGGGTATTATCAAACAGTTCCCCGAACTCGATAATTACCGGGATGAAATAGCAGATTATCTTGTGCTTATCAGCCGGGGGCAGAGGGGCACGGAAAAGGCGCAGAACATAGAAAATGCAGTTAATGACATGCTTAAAAAGGAGGGGCTGGAAGACATGACCTTAGAAGAACTTTTAAAACAGGCTGATATTCTCTTGGGAGAAGTACCGACCACGCCCACTGCTTTTTCGCAGCGAGGTGCCCAACAACGTTTAGCACTCCCCGAGACCGGCATCTTGGATAAGTATTATAATCTGGGAAAGGTGGCCCGAGAGCCACAATTCAATACCATCGCTACTCAGCTTATGAATTCTGGTAACACAGCTACCGATCCGAAGGTAAAATTATTCTGGAAAACGGTGGTAGACGTGTTGAATAAAAAGTTCAAGGGTTGGTATCAGCCGAGCAAGAACGTGGATCAGCGAGCGTTAATGGCCAAGCAAACGTCTGAATATCAGGAGGGCAGTAAAATGGCCGGAAGAGAAAAGACGATCGACGCACGTACCTGGGAACTGGAGAAGGCGGTGAAGACGCAGCGATTCGCCGATTTGCCAGCGGAGATTCAGACAATCATTTATAATAAGCAGGCGCAGTATCCTGGAGTTAAAATCATTTCTTCTCCGGCAGACGTATCCTATAATCCGGCTACGCATTATAATATCTATCGAGACTTGTATAAATATACTCATGGCACAGAACCGGAGGCTTATTTCCCCGACATGGAACAAAAGGCCATAAGAGAACACGAAAAAAAGAACCTGCAAAGCATAGCGCAGGTTTCGGCAGAGGAAGTGTTTAGCCTGGGAACAGTGCCGGTGAAAACCGAACAACAAATAAACGAAACTATCATAAGCAGTGTCTTCCACAAGGTGCTGGGGCCGATGGAAGACATCGCCAAGCTGAACGATGTCGGAATTAAAGCCGTAGCGGAAGACTTCGCTCAACTACTCGGAAGGGTTATAAAATAGTTCGATTATAATCGACTCCTCCCTGATGTCGTGACGAATTGTACCGCAGTTAGGACAACAAAATTTGTCCCATTTTGCAGAGCTTGCCTTCGGATAGAAGGTGAGCTCTGCTTTGAATCCACAATTAGGACAGACGAAAAAGGGATACTTGGACGTCTTCCTTGTTTTGCGATAGTGTCTCTTGAAACATCGACGACAACAATAAAACTGTCGTGGAGTTTTCGGTATGAAGAAGTTTTTATTGTCGCACTGGGGATTCTTACAGCGGCGTATGACAATGGGCATGGGGCGTCATACCCCGACAACGAATCGATGGCTAAATGTTCCCCATATGGGAATATTCATTCATGATTCCCTTCTGGAGAGACTTAAGTGCATTTAAATATTGTTCTATATTTTTGAGGTCCGCTTCTAACTCCTCCTTCAGGGCCGCTTCTTCGCTAGCATCAGCCAAAATATTGGCCTTGTTAACTGCGATTCCCTTGCCGGATTCGTCAGTAGAGTTACTTATCTCCGCCGCCTTTATGGCATAGGCATTGATGGCATCGGCCAGCTGGGTGTTTTTTTCCGCGAAGAACTGCGCCATGCGGGCCACCATACGACCAACCTCTTCGCCGTCGGTGGTTCCCCGCTTGTAACTCTTCATGAAGATATCATATTCGATTTTATATGTTTTATCAGTTTTCATATTGATCGACTCAATGTCTGAGTGAAATTATTTGACTTAGATATGTGAAGAAATACAAAGTTACCTACATGTTCATATCGCCCCCCCGGCATAGAGAAGTGGCGTCCCACGTAAATCTGGTAACGGCCATAGTTTTTGTTCCAACAGAGGCGTCGGAATGTTCCTTTCGTCAATCTGATGGCTTTACTTTTTTGATCATAGAAAACATCAACCATTCCGAAGTCTTTCATCCCCTCGCTGGCTTTTTTGGAAATGTAAAGGATGCCGTCAGTGTAGCGTAAACCATCGAATCGAACGCTGTGATCGCTTTTAATACGAAATTCTTTCCACTTCATATGATTTGTGAGACACCCTCCTTCTTGACGACCGTGATCGTCTTCGGGAACATGTCTTTTATATTTTGAAGATGAGATATGCAAATCATCTGCGAGAACCTCTCCTGTAAGGCGGTCATGATTTCCGCGAATTTCTCCGTGCTCTCGTCGTCTAGTCCGATAAACAATTCATCGAGTACCCTGAACTTGGCCTTCTGTAACTCGGCCAAGGCCTCTGATATGGCGACGGTGATCTTTAGTTTCTCTCCGCCGGAGTAGTTGTCGTAGTCGCTCTCCTCGCCCAGCTCGTTGAAGATACTGATGAAGAGTCCCTCTACACTATTCCCGCTAGTGACAGCCACCTTCTGCGTTTCCAATCTAATCCTGAAGTCGGAAAGGCGAGAGAGGATCTCATTGATCTTATCCTCCAGACGAGGGAGAACGTAGTCGATGATGATGGCCTTCAAACCATTCGAACCGAAGGCGTCATGGAGGAGTTGAAGTGCGTCTCTCTGATCTATGATTTTCTTTAATTTCGCTTTGTCTTTCTTAATTTTAACACTAATTTCTTCGAAAGATTTAATTACTTCCTTCAACACGGCGATCTGTTCCTTGTTCGTGTCGTGGCGGGCTACGATTTGATTGTGTTCGAATTTCAAATCCCTCGCCCGGTCATGAAGCTCTTTACTATTTAATCCCTTCATCTTCTCGTCCATTTCTTTTTTGAGATGGGAAAGTTCATCCCCCTTTACCGCCATGGTCTCAGTATTCTTGGTGATTTGTTCGATCAAATGCTTCTTGCGTTCTTCATTGATAGTAATGAGGGTTTGTTTCTTTCTCTCTTCCATTTCCGCTTGAGTGATAACGACACTAAGTTCCTCAAATTTTGCGCGAGAGAATAGTGGTTCTTCTCCCAGTTCCTTATCCTTGTTTAGATAGACATCTAATTGTTCTTGATACTCTCGGCGCTGGACCATCAACTCTTCCAGTTGTTTGCTGTAGGCGGCTAGTTCATTTTGTTTTCTCTCCGTAAATATGGGACATGGTTTCTTTATCTCCGGGCACTCATCGATCTTCTCGCCCATCTTGGCGATGATTAGTCTGTTGAGCTCAGCGATACGTTCATCGTAATTAAGATAGGCTGGTTTGAGGTCCAGTAATCTCAACTTCTTACCCTTCCATTCGAAGTATTCTCTCTCCTTCTTTTGCTCCTCTTCGTATTCCTTCTTTTTCGTTTCCACAATACAAACTTGATCCGCTACGCTGGCGGGATCAAAGTTCTCGAGCTTGATATACTCATTATTATCGCGTTTAATATCCACCTCTAGCGCACCGACTTCGAGTTCCAGTTTTGATCTTTGCCCCTGAAGATACTTAAGATCAACCATTTTCATGTCATGCTCCTTAAGTTTCGCATCGTTCTCCGCCATGGCATCCTGTGACACTTTTAATTCTTTTTCGATGTCTGTCCTCTCTTTTTCCAGCCTGGTGATATCAAGTACGCGCTCTTTGTTATCTTCAATGAACTTGGCGTCAATACCAATGGTGGTTTCTATCCCCACCTTTTCCACAGACAGTTTTTTAAGTAGTTCAAAGGCTTTATTTCGATACTCATCGAAATACCCAGCGTTGGCTATCTCTAGCAATAAATTCTTTCTATCCACAGCTGCCTGTCTGACAAAGCTTTGAATATTATCCTGTGGATAGACTACGGAATTTATGAATAAAGTATAGGAAGAGCGCATGATATCACGCTCTATAAACGTTTGCGTTTCCTTAACTCCGGCAGTCTTGACCGGAGAATATCTTGTACTGCCACTGTCCCTGCTGTCTATACTGATGGTCTGGCGTCCGCCCTTCTGCGTAACGCTCCTGATGATACGATAGTCCGTGCCCCTGTCTCGTAACTCGAGGGTAACGGTGGCCTTCTTGGCGCCGCGGTGCACCAAGTAACGGTTATCGCTGCGCCCATGACCATAAAGACACCAAACCAAGCCCTCTACGATGGAGGATTTGCCGCTTCCTGACTTGCCGTCGATTAACACTTGTTCACTTTTATCGAACTTAAGTTCAGTGCTCTTATGCGACAGGAAGTTGTCGAGTTTTATCGAAAGAATAATCATATAATAAATAAAAATACAACGCCGAAACAAACGGTGATCAACACACACAGAGCTAGGGCTATGATATATTCAGGGTCTTGCATGTGGACAAATTAAAAAGTGGCTGACGAACTGGTTTTTGCCATCCGGGTTGACGAGGAACTTCCTCCCGCGAATCATGTCGATGAAAAAAACCTCTTGCCCGCACCGGGGACAGCGACCCCTGTATAACTTATCCCCCCTTTGATCTATAACCACTATTCCCCCTTTAGTTATTATTTTTGTCTTCGGCATCGGCTTGGTTGAGCCTAATCTGTTCGAGGTACGTCTCGACGTCTTCTGGTCCGAAGATGACCTCGGGATTGGCGATCCAATTTTCGATCAATTTCTTTTGCTCTTTATCCTTAAAATTGATTTTTTTGATTCCCTGTCGAACCCGCTCTTTCGCCAAATCAATATCTTCCTTTCTTAAGGCCCATCCGATGGCCGGAGGGGTTTGTACGCTAGCGACATACACCTCTTTGTCGCAATGCGGACAATTAACGACAGAAATGTATTTAACGTTTTTTGGGATTTCCATACTGTTTACGTAAATTGTCGATTATGCCCTTCCGGCATAAATCGAGTTTTTCGTTATTATTTAAAATTGCATCTCCGATGCGAGCCAGCACATATGCGTCGCAAAGGTTATTATCGTCAAAAGCGATGTTATAGCGCCGGTACGTCTCCAGGAGCATAAGCTCTTTTTTGCAGTTTCCCTTCCCGGTAACGAATTTCTTCAATTGCATCGGAGTGACTATAACGAAAGGGATGTTCAAGAGGTAAAAGTGTTCCCGAATCAGATAATTTAGCCCCGCTAATTGAACCAGCGATGTCGTGCGACTTGCCCCCATGGCGAGCCCCTCTAAAATGACGATAGAAACATCATCGAATATGATTTGATCCCTAATTTGTCGTAAACGCTCCAATTCTTCCCTAATTGAAGACGTGGTCTTGGTTTTAATAAGCTGTTGCCCAAGAATTTCGCCCTTTTTGACGCGCACACACCCAGTAGCGACCAAAGAGGGATCGATCCCAAGAGATACCATACGTTATTTCCTTTTTTTGTGTTTGATAACGATAATGTTTTCATCTTCCAATTTACATAGAATAGCCGCCAGCATGGCGATCATGGTCCCTATGGTTATATTCTCTCCCATGCGCTTGGCATATTGCATTGTAGCCAGCATTCCTCCCGCAGAAGAGAATAAATGTCGCGAAATCTCTTCGTGTGACAACAGCTTGTCTACATTATGCATCGCCTTGCGTACATGGTCGGGTCTTTTACCACCCTTAAGCGATTCGACGCTTTTATCCATGCTTTTTTTCATATCCGAACATTCTTCATGATTTTCACATTTTTCGCAGCTTTCCTTATTATCACAAAAATCAAGAATTTTATTCGATTTCTTGGGCGAACCCATGATGTTGTTGTTCATATGTTCTTAATCTTTTATAAGCTCCCACGCGGAGAGCAATTTCTTTGGGTCGACCTTTTTGGCCTTGGCATAGACACCAAGGAGATCCTCAACTTGGAATTGGAGCATTCCTTCGTCGAAGTGCGCTTTTTTACGCTCACGAGGGTACTGCTCCAAGAGAATGTAGGCGTCTGTGTGTTCGCGTAAATATTTTTTGATATCTTCTACTTTATCTTTCAATTTAGGATCAGTGAGCGTTACTTTAACAATGGCATGTTTCGGAAAGGACGGACCATTCATCATGTCGTCGACACTCATGATATTTTCGGCTTTCATGATCGGTCGACCGGGCAGATCGATTCCCCGATATTTCAAATCTTTCGGATCGATCTTCCATATCTTTTTGCCCACTTCACCAATTTCGTCGTTGAAAATAGACCCGGTGATAATGGTATTGCCATGAATACCGGGCGTATGAATGTGCCCGGCTACCACCAGCTTGAACATCTTCTCCATCTGTTTCTTGGGGAGGATAATATCATTGAAAAGGTTGGTTTGGATGCCGTTGTCGGTAACGATATCGGAAACGCTGTAGTGGGTGAAAAGGATGTCTCCGTCCTTGATTCGACGAAGAGCTTTCGTTATCTTCGCCAAGGCCTCTTCGTTCGTGGTGCTGTCCAGTTCCGTCCGGGGCATATATGGCAGGAGGGCTACCCTTGCGTTACCCATTTTCGCGAAGAACGGGGGGCCATCCGTAATAACTTCCCAGTTCGGGTTATTGATTTCCTTCAAAAAGTCGATGGCGCTGCTGCCATCACCTTTCTTCTCGTGGTTCCCGGCCAGGACGTAAACCTTCTTGCCGTTAAAGCACTCCAGGAAGGCCACGAAGTCCTTGATGACGCTGGAGAGGTTATTCCTGGCGTTCAGTTGATCGCCCATCATGACGATGGTATCGCAATCAGAAAGTTCCTTGACGATGAAGTCAAGAATTCCTTGTTTTTCTCCCCTGCGCCGATCTTCGATGTAGTCGGCGTAGCCGAGAGATTCTTTGAAATGCAAATCTCCGATTACTCCTATCATAGAGCCTAGGGACGGGCTCGAACCGCCGACGAAGAGTTCACAAAACTCCCGTTCTGCCTACTGAACTACCTAGGCATGAGACGCGCCCGCCCACATCAGTAGACGGGCGCGTCAGTCCCAAATCGTGATATTGTAAACCGGTAAAACCGGTAACAATTTATTATCTACCCTGTACGCCGCCCGAATCGAAGGGGATCGGACCGTACATGTTATTCGGTACATACTGACCATTCCATTTCTCTACCCGTTGCAATTCGATGTTCAGTTCCATTTTCTTAAGTTCGATTTCCCAGTTTTTGGCGACGGATTCGTTATATTTCCGGATACCTTCACCCTCGAGCGCCTTAGCTTCAGCTTCTAGTTTAGCTTTTTCTTTCTGTCCTTCGGCCTGTGTAATCATCGCTTGTTTCTGACCCTCGGCCGTAGTAATGGCGATTTTCTTTTGCGCCTCAGCCTGGACGACGCCTTTCTGCGCTTCCTGTTCAGCCATCAATTTTTCCTGCTCTTTCTGTTTAACCTGTTGAGCCCTGCTCATTGTTTCTGCTATCTGTGCGTCGAATGCATCTGACCAATCATAGTTTACGATGTTTACATCAATTACGGTAATCGGATATTCTTCCATCCTGACGATAAGGTCTTCCTTTACCTTGCCTTTAATCTCGTCCTGGGAAACGGAAAGTGCGAAAATATTATACTTACCGATGACGGCCTTAAAGCTTTCTCTCAGGTTGGTCATCATGATGCTTCTGATCTTTTCTTCTCCGTAATTTTTCCACATGCCCACGACCCCCTCTTTATTATACCGATAAAAGACAATCGTATCCGCACCGATTGTTTGGTTGTCGGTTGATATTGCTCCGTCGGGTCCAACTGCTACTCGATAATCCAACTGGAGAGGAAGCAGGGTTACGGTCTTTATCTCCTGGGCTATCGGCCAGCGGAAACGAAGACCCTGCGTTAAATACTGTTCCTGAAGTGCTCCCCAAGTGAATTTAAGGCCCACTTCAGTGCTCTCTACCTGTTTAAAGGGCATGAGAGCCACGACCAGGATGATCCCTACGATCAATCCGAGTCCGATCAGCACTAACTTTGCGGTTAGACGCTGACCTGGAGTTAGAGTTTCCATTGACATGTGCATTTTTATCCATCGACATGATCAACTTAGCCAAGTAGAACCATGCCGTTAGGATAGTTAAGGCTATTAATAATTTGATTAGGATGCTCATATTTCTTGAAGTTTTTGCAGAATGGCGTCAGTATTAATGGGAAGAAAGGCCAAGCCGGTCGCTTCCGCGATTTTTTTCTTGGCATCTTCCGCGTCTGTAGCGCCAAGCTTCTGCTTAGCTATATCGAAGATTTGTTTTACTTTTTCATCCACTCCCGGCATGGTAGGAACATTGATCTTCGTTACTTCCGGCGCAGCCTTGGTCTCAGCGACAGGATTGTCCGGAAATAATTCCTCTGGTGTTGATGGCCTCGAGGGGAGATCATCGTCCGGCGTTTCGGTAGCTGCAACCGAGGGGGTGCGTCGTTTCATTCCATGTTCAGCCAGCCACTGGTCGTTCCACTTATCTTCGTTCCAGTAAACTTCGAAGATTTTAGCTGGATTTCCCATTTTCGTGGGGCGCAACTCTACAAGTTCAACCCCCACCAGCATCCCCGGCGCGAGTCTTTGAAGTTCCTTGTCGAGCGGCCTATTTCCGCCATTTCCGCCATTAATTAGCCAATTTACGCCCTGAAAGTCCATGATTTCGTAATTGAAACAATTTCCCCGGAATCTATCACCCTCAACCGCGTGGGGCCCGATATAGGTTCCCTGAATTTTGTCCCCAACCTCCCTCATGGTGAAGAACGAACAAGTAGCCCCCGTCTTGGCGTACTTCTTTTGGAACATGTTTTCCATAGAATTATAATTTAATTATTAATAATTTCATTATAGCAAATTATAAGAAGCTTATCAAGTGAATTATTCAAGTCAGAATCTAAGGTTACGCCCGACGAAATGGTCCCAAATCGCGTTACAACAAAGGAAAATCAGGAATATTCCCATCGCTTTCCACACCCCCCAAATTAAGGCGACGGAAAGCAGAAGGAGACAACCGTTGGTTGCCAGGATGAGATTAAGCGTTTTTTTCATACCTTTTTTCCATTAATGAGGTAAGATCGGCTATGATCGTATGTCGCTCCTGTTCAGTCGCCTGTCCCTCGACTATTTTGTCGAATATTTTTTGTTTCTTGGCCAATAGGTCTCTCATATAATGATCAATCGTATCCCGGGCATAAAGCTGGTAGATCGTGACCGACTCGGCTTTTTGACCGATGCGGTGAGCCCTATCGGCAGCCTGTGCATGATCAGCCGGTACCCATGAGTAATCCAGGAAAACGACGCTTGAGGCGGCGGTTAAAGTTATGCCGATACCAGCGCTTTTTGTGCCCCCAAGAAAAATTTTGATCTTTGGATTTTTCTGGAAAGCATCGATGATTTTGGGTCGTTCTTCTATCGGGGTTTTGCCCGTGAGCAGCACGGCCTGGTCACCGAAACATTCCTTAAGATAGTCCAACGGCTCGTTGTAAACGGAGAAGACGATAACCTTCTCCCCCCCATCAATGATATTATTTATTAATTCGACTGCGTATTCGACCTTTCCCGCACTAGTTATAAGACGCAATGCGTTTAATTTAACCAAAACTTCGGCCTGAAGGACTTTGGCTATTTCCGGATCTCTCTTCTTCTTTTTGTCCCGTAAATATTCCACGAAATCATTCTGCGCCATGTCATATTCTTCCCGACTTTTTTCCGATAATTCTACGGGTAAGTCGATAAATCTTTTCGGAGGCAAGTCCGGCAACACGTCCTCTTTGCACCGGCGCAGGAAATAGTGCTTGATGCGTTCCCTCAGCTCATCCACGCGAGACGCTCCCCTGGCGTCGTATCCAAATCGTCCGAAATGACCGGCGCAATACCTGGTGGTAAATTCAAACCAGTTATGCCACGTGAAACCATCCATTAAATTCAGGCCGTTGAAGAGTTCGATCGGGCGGGAAAGCAAGGGTGTGCCGGAGAGGAGAAGCAGCCTGGGGATGGGCTGGGCTATGGCTTTTGTCAGCTTTGTCCTGATAGCGCTGCTATTTTTAATATAATGGAATTCATCGCAGATCAGACAATCCCAGCGTAATCTCCGGAGACAGGAGAATTTCTTAAGGATATCATAATTGATGATAAAGACCTGGGCCGTAGAGGCCGAAATGTCTGAATCATCCATATCGCTGGTGATGACAAGGGGAGTGAGTTTCGTCCACTTTTTCACTTCATTTTCCCAACTATATTTTACGCTGGCCGGGCAAATAACGAGGATTTGATTCAATTTTTCGTAGACACAGTAAGCCAAGGCCATGGCGGTTTTGCCGAGGCCCATGGTGTCGGCTAAAATTGCCCTACCCCGATTATTCACGAAGAATTCCACACCAACCTTCTGATAGGGATAAAGGTCCATTTTCAGGCCGGGAATTTTGATATTAGAATCAGGACTATTTTTGAGTTGCTCCGCCCTGTCCCTCATTCGTTCTTCCAATATTTTTTCTCCCCTCGCCTTGGCGAGAGCGATAGTTGAATTTTCGTCCATGATGATTTCGGGAAACCGGTCTTTCAGGCGAACGCCTATGATCGCGTTATTGAAACCCCAGCATTTTTTGTCGGCGATGAATCCCATTTGACGGTTGCCATATGTTTTTTTCAACTCACGACAGTATTCGAGGGTTTCGGGGCTGTATGTGAAATAGAACGCAAAATCA
>NZ_JABXWD010000070.1 GCF_019173545.1 Candidatus Magnetobacterium casense
GCATAAATATGTATAACAATAGTTCACCCCTAAGAAAAGAAAGAAAGGGGCGGCTCCGCCCCCCTTTAGAACCCCCCGCAAGGGGGCCAGCCCCCTTGACCCCTTCTTCATGTTATAGTTACTTATGCTCGGTTACTTAATGGAGTCGGGGTAGGCGGGCATTTCAGAGATTAAGGGTATGGAGGATATTACAAAAGTGGAGCAAAAACGTCCCAAAATACTTATCATCGATGACGAAAAGATAAATATTGATATCCTGCTGAATATGCTAAAGGAGGATTATAAGCTCGTTATAGCCAAGGATGGGCAACAGGCCATGATGCGTCTGGATTTACATGATGGCAATCCCGACCTGATCCTGCTCGATATAGTAATGCCGGGGATGGATGGTTTTGAAGTCTGTAGACGGTTAAAAGCCAACAGTTCAACCAGAGGCATACCCGTGATATTTCTGACGTCCATGACCGGCATTGATGACGAAACCAAGGGGTTTGAAGCTGGTGCGGTTGACTTTATCACCAAGCCGTTCAATCCCGCCGTGGTCAAGGCACGTGTAAAAACCCACCTGGCCCTGTACGACCAGAACAGAACAATGGAGGATATGGTCAACAAGAGGACCGAGCAGTTGCAGGTCAGCACAAATGCCCTTGAGGAGGCATTGAGAAACCTCCAGACGACGGAGATCGTCCCTGGGGTGTACTGGGTGCAGGTGCCCGGGGCTGACCTCTATGTGTTGTGTGGCGCCCCGGCGGATGTGGTAAAGCACATGATGATAAAGGGGTATATATCGCGCCAAACAAAGGACGGTGTTACCTTTGAGACCGGCCCCAATGCCATCCTGCTGTCCGAAGTGCTGATACAAAACGGCATGTTCTCAAACCTGGCGGAGTTTCCGGTGCTACAGATGCTCTACAGACAGGGGATGCTCTTGCCTGGGCATCCACGTAATACCGGGGTAAAACCTCTGCTTATCGGCTCCAGGGAACAGGTCAATGCACAGATGAACTACATATATCGCGGCAACTACGGCCTGACCTCCGTCGAAGAACTCGTACAGGGCGGCCTCTCCCCGCAGGAGGCACAACAGATGATGGCTATAAAGCTAAAGTTTGCCTTTGGCGGGATCAGACCTACCACAGACTTTGTTGACACCATAGTGGTGGAACAGGCCCCGGTGGAGATCAAAAACGGGGTCTATATCCGCAGGACTGGTTTTAACCGGTATGAGTTTCAGTACAAGGGCAGAACTACTGAGGTTGACCTCAACCTGGCCCCCGATCAGACCTATGAATCCCCCTACACGCTTGGATTTCATGATATTGGCAGACATTACTTTTCGGTGATCCACTCCGGTCAGGGGGATGGCTGGGACACCCGCAGGCAGAGCATGGCAAGTATCCTCGTATTTCAGGGAAACATCTACCTGATAGACGCAAGCCCAGGCATCGTCTTTACGTTGAAGTCATTGGGCATAGATATAAGCGAAATCAAGGGTATCTTTCACACCCATGCCCACGATGACCACTTCTGCGGTCTGCCGGCGCTGATACAATCCGACCACCGGATAAAGTACTATGCCACGCCGGTGGTGCGCGCCTCCGTCTCCAGAAAGCTCTCTGCACTGATGTCCATGGAAGAGGAGAGGTTCTTTGACTACTTTGATGTCTCAGACCTGCAGGTCAACCAGTGGAACGACTGTGACGGTCTGGAGGTCAAACCCGTCTACTCGCCACACCCGGTGGAGACAAATATCCTGTTCTTCCGTGCGCAGGATGACAATGGATACAAGACCTACGCCCATCTGGCCGACATCGTCTCACTTGAACTACTCAAGAAAATGTGCATCCCCCCAGGGGAAAGCGCTATATCACCTACGTTTTTTGACGACGTGAAGGCCAACTATCTGCTGCCGGTTGATCTGAAGAAGATCGATGCCGGAGGGGGACTTATCCACGGTCAGGCGTCAGATTTCAAGAATGATGACTCCGGCAGGGTCGTACTTGCCCACACCTCAACGGCGCTGACAAACGAGCAGAAGGAGATCGGTTCCGAAGCCGTCTTTGGCTCGGTGGACGTCCTGATCCCAACCCAGCAGGACTATATCAGAAGGGCTGCATACCTGTATCTCAAGGCCTTCTTCCCCACCATAGACGAAGGCTATCTCAGGGTGCTTCTCAACACAAAAATACTCCGCTTCAGCGCCGGTTCGCTCATCCTGGGCAAGGACGATACCCCCTGCGTGTATCTGATACTGTCGGGCAGCGTGGAGTTTATACTCTCCAGTCGGAATATACACAACCTGATATCGGTGGGTAGCTTGATCGGTGAGAGGGCGCTCTTTACGGATGAACCTCAGCAAGGCTCCTGGCGTGCAATCTCTCATGTCAACGTGATGCGTTTCAGTGTTGATTTCTTCCGTGGGTTTCTCAAAAAGCACGACCTGTTCGACTTCATGAAAAGCGCCGTAAACAATATCGCCTTTCTCCAGGGGACGTGGTTGTTTGGCGAGGGGATATCCTACATGGTCTTAAACAGGATAGCACATAAGATAGTCCCCACTTATTACAACAAGGGTGAAAGGATTTCCGGGGGTGACCTGCGCATCCTGTTTTTGACAAAAGAGGGAGAGGTTAATGTATACACTGCCAATGGCAATCTTGTCTTTAGTTGCAGCGACGGCGGATTCTTCGGAGAGGACTCCATTGTCTCAAGCCTTCCCCGACAGCTGATCTTTGAGACCTCAACCCCCTCGACGGTCTACCACATAGATGGCGACATGTTGCTGGAAATCCCCGTGGTGCACTGGAAGCTCCTTGAAATACACTCCAAGCGCAGAAATATGTAACGGTAAGGAAAAAAGGAGGGCGGCTCCGCCCCCTCCTCAGACCTCCCCCGCAAGGGGGCCAGCCCCCCACTGAGCCGGGGGTCGCTGACCCCTTGACCCCTTCCTGCGCAGAGGTGAGCTGCCTGCCTCTCATTGGTTCTGCCGCTGCCAAGGTGCCTATGTCCTGTTTAGTTCTATCGTAAAAACGGCGCCCTTGCTATTGTTGTTTGCGTACAGTTTGCCGCCCATGCTGTTTTCTATAATAACCTTGGACATGTAAAGCCCTATCCCCGTCCCTTCCGACCCCTTTGTCGTAAAGTACGGCTCAAACACCTTGCCAATAACCTCCTGAGGTATCCCTCCACCGTTGTCCGTGAGTGCTACCTTCACCGTATGGTCGGTTGTGGATAGTTCAACGTGTATCTCACCTTTTTCTCCGGCGGTAAACAAACCCTGCTTCTTCCTTTTGACAATGGCATCCCTGGCATTACACAGTATGTTGAGCACCGTCTGCTTGAACTCGTTTGGAAGTCCTTCGGCCATAGGCTCATCGCTACAGGTAGCCTGAGCGCTATCGTTGAGGATGACATTGATATCGGACTTTGTAAACTGGATGTTAATCAACTGGATTACTTCCTTTATAGCGGTGCATACCTTAAACGGAACCTTTTTCTTGTCCGGTTTAAAGAAGTTCATAAAGTCGTCAATCGTGTTTGTCATAAATCGTACTTGCTCTAAGGTCATATTCACTGACTGCGACAGATAGGCTGCATCAAAGTCACCATATTGGTAAGCATCACCTAAGTCCTGGGCTATGATGGAGATGGCGTTGAGGGGTTGTCGCCACTGGTGTGCTATGGCGGCTATCATCTCCCCCATCGATGCCATCTTGGATTGATGTATCAGCATGCACTCCTTCTGTCTGTTGATCTCTACCTCTTGTTGTACCCTTAGTTCGAGTGTCCTGTTTAGTTGCCTGAGTTTGTTTTCCATGCCGTGTTTGTATATGGCTATCTCTATGCTGGTCTGCAAGTCTCGTTCGTTAAAAGGTTTGAGCAAATACCCGAATGATTCGGCTCTCTTTGCCCTCTCCAGGAGGGTCTCATTTACGTGAGACGTCAGAAATATGACAGGAATATTGTAAGCCTCGCCAATCTTGCTGGCGGCCTCTATGCCGTCCATCTCTCCCCTGAGCACTATGTCCATGAGGACAACGTCGGGTTTGTCAGTTGCCGCCCTTTCTATTGCCTGCGCACCGGAGGCCACTATGGAGGTTACGGAGTATCCCATCTCCTGTAATGTCATCTTTATCCTGCCGGCAATGATAAATTCATCCTCTACAATTAGAACGGTCTTTTTAGTCATCAGCTTGCTCCTTTATCCGGCGCCTGAAACTGCACCTTGATCTCTGTTCCCCCTGCCGTGTTCAGCTCTATCTTACCGCCGAGCTGGGTTTCGGCTAAACCCGTGATTAACTGAAACCCCATAGATTCAGTGTTTCTTATATCAATCTCTTTCGGGATACCTACGCCGTTATCCCTGACGATTAACTCAATATTGCCACCGGAGTTGTCCTGCAGGCATATAAATATCTCCCCCTGCCTTCCGTTTGGAAAAGCGTATTTTACGGCATTGGTGAGCAACTCGTTTATCAACAGTCCAATGGGCACGGCTATGTCAATGCCCAGGGATACTTTCCTTACGTCAAGGTTGAATGTGATGTGTGACAGATTTAGCTTATAACTATCGCAGAGGGTTTTTATGAGCTTACTAATGTAGCTGTTGAAGTCAACACCGGTCAGATCATCAGAGCGGTAAAGCATTTCGTGGACATAGGCGATAGACTTTATCCTATTTTCAGCCTCTCTGAACACGTTCAATGCCTCCTTATCCCTGATACTGTAACCTTGCATCTTCAACAGGCTGGAGACTATAGTCAGATTGTTCTTGACCCTGTGGTGTATCTCCGCTATGAGCATCTCTTTTTCTTTAAGCGACCTCTGTATAAGTTTTTCGGCGTTCTTAAGTTCCGTAATGTCGTGAAATAACGCAAACTTCGACATGGAGCCATCCCTGTTTTTTATCGGTGTATCGTACCGATGATATGTCTTGCCATTTCTGGGATAATACCACTCCCAATAAATGGTTTTCCCTGCAAGTATCTCATTCTTTTTGCACCACGGACACGGCTCCGGTTTGTCGTGGAAATACTCATAACACTTACGCCCCACGGCAATGCCAAATTCCCGCTCTACAAAAGGGTTGACGTATTCAAGCACACAATCACTTGTAGTAATGTAAATCCCGTCATCTACCGTGGCCATGATCGACAGCAGTTTATCTCTTTCAATCCTGACCTCTTCTTCCAGCCTCCGTTGTCGGGTAACGTCCCTGGCTATGGCATATATCCTGCCATCCTCCAGCACCGGACCGGCCATCCACGACAATATCCTAAAAGAGCCGTCTTTGCATATATAGTGGTTTTCAAAATCTCTGGTAGTCAGGCCCCCGAGCTGTTTCTCTATCTCGGCAATGGTTGACTTACGGTCATCGGGGTGGATAAACTCCATCAGCGGCCTGGACAGCAACTCCTCCGTGGTAAACCCCAGCACTTTTTCAAACATCGGATTGACCTGTTTGAGATACCCGTCGGTTGAGGCAATGCAGATCAGACTGAAAGATTCATTGAAGAACTTGTCACGCTCTTGCTCGCTCTTTTTTAACGCCTCCTCGACACTTTTCCGCTCTGCAATGGTCTCCTCCAATGGCCTGGTAATACCGGTAATGATCCTCATTCCACCCAACACGGCCAGCAGTATGCCCGACAACACGCCCCCTGCCAGCAGTCCACGGTTTCTTTTATAGGCGACAACGGCCTTGTCGTACTCCTGCCTTGTGACCATTAACTGTACGTCTTCCAGTTCGTTCAGTTTAATGGAGACAGGGTCTGTCACATCATACATCTGTCCTGTGACGTATTTATTTAGGGCCTGTCGGTCTTCTTTCCTTAGAATATCAAGCAACCTTGCCACCATCTCATCTGCCGTCTTAAATAGCGGTTCTATTTCAGCTATCAACCTCTTTTCTTCTTGCACCAGGTAGGTCTCCTTGTACTCTTTCCATTTGCTGTCCTTGAGTTCGATTGACTTTTCGATACCTTGTATTGCCTGCTGCCATGTAATTTTACCGTCATGTACCTTCTGGAGCGTAATAACGATGTCGTGTGCATATATGTCCGATATTGTCTTTATATCCCGCAATGGGACCACGCGGTCAAGATATACGGTCTTAAGCCCGTCCCTGGTCGTCCCCATGCCGTGTAAACCCAACAAACCGATACCCGCAAGGAGCACCGACATAAAAGACAACAAGGCCGTTATCAGTCTGACACTTTTCATCATTTAATGGTAGCTTATTCCTTACAATGTCGTCAAATCATACTTACACGACAACACGGCAAATCGCTTATCTGTCTGTGCGCAGAATCCATGAATAAAGTTATAATAAAGTTATACGCTATGGACATGGACAATAATATAAGGCAAATACGGCGGGTATTGATATATACCATGGCGTTGAACCTGGCCGTTTCCCTGCTGAAGATAATCTACGGGATGATTACGCATTCGGTGTCTATCTATTCGGATGGTTTCCATTCCGGCTTTGACGGAATCTCAAATGTGGTTGGACTTGTGGGCTTGCGCTTTGCCTACAGCCCCCCTGACGCCGAACACCCCTACGGACACAAGAAAGTGGAGATTCTGCTTACGGTATTCATAGCGTTGATGATGTTTTTTGCTTGCTTTGAGATATTCAGAAACGTATATGAAACATTCATTGAAAGACCTGAACTAAAAATATCCGCAGGGAGCTTTATCTTAATGCTGGCCACACTTGCTGTAAACCTGTTTGTCAACACATACGAACAACGTATGGGTAAGAAGCTCAACAGTGAGTTTCTGATGGCCGATGCTGCCCACACCAGAAGCGATATATACGTGACAGTAGGGGTGTTGATTGCTCTTGCCCTGTCAAAGCTGGGGTTTGGCTATGCGGATATGGTAGTTGGGGCTATCGTTGGATTGTTGGTGGCATGGTCAGGGATGGAAATCCTGAAATCAGACATCAGCGTGCTCATTGACACCAACCAGATTGACACAAGGCTCTTATATGAAATCGTCAATAAAATTGACGGAGTCATCGACAGCCACAAGATCAGGACACGGGGGAGCAAGGGCTGTGTGTTTGTTGACCTGCACATATTTGTTGACCCCACACTGACCGTAGCAAGGGGGCATGAAATTGCTCATGAGGTTGTTCATGCCATTAAGTTAAATATGGATGGCGTTGCCGATGTAGTTGTACACATTGAACCCGGCTGAAGACGCTGCCAGTAGAAAGGTTCCGCAGGAAGGGGTCAAGGGGACTGGTCCCCTTGCAGGGGAGGTCTGAGGAGGGGGCGGAGCCGCCCTCCTTCTTTCTTTTACCATGCAATATAAAGAGGATACATCAAAACGCGCTATAAAGAGAGAGAGTCATAGTTTTGCTGCATCATGGCATCGAGTGGGTTAATCGCATAGGCCGTATTGATCCATTTTCGGGCGTTTGTGATGTCGTTGTCTGTGGCGTAGAGCACCCCGATGTTGTTGGCAACCTCAAAGAAACAGGCATCCTGCTCATAGAGCGTCAACAGCCTCTTTATGGTATCGGCGGCGCTTATGCACCCATGCTGCCAGTCGTCCATGTGGCGTTGGAACTCGCCGTTGAGGGCAAAGACGTCATATGGCTGTCTGATCTGCGGAGAGGCCGGTATGTGCGACTGCGTATTGAGTTTGCGCAGACATGCCTGCTCGTGCCTGTTGAGCAGTTGGAAGAACGGGCAATTCTTGCAGCCATCACCAAACCGACCGTTTCTGATATCCAGACGCAGACGCCTGTAGTGATGCCCATGCCAGACCTCTGACAGGGTATTATAGTTGAGATTGCCCATAAACAGGTGGTCTATGAAACAACACGCCCTGATCAGTCCCTTAAAGCCAATGGATACGTGTTGCTCTGCCGTCCTGCACGCAAACCTGCCGTCAGCCCTCATGTCAAAGAACCTGTTGATCAGCCCTGCCGGGGGAGGAATCTCTCCTGAGTACGTTCCGCCGTGGATGATGCTTATGCCGTCTCTGTGGCAGAGGGCAACGGCCTCTTGGAGGTTTTCGTCAAATTGTTCCCTGGCAAACAACAGCGATTTTGCTTTGAAGTCATCCTCGTTGAAGAATATGCGCTGTGCCACGACGAGCTGTGTTGCGCGCAGTTGCACGGCCAGTTGGGCAATCAGTGGCAGTTCGGTTACGTTATCCCTGCTTGCGGCAAAGGCAATCTCTATGGAGGGTCTATCGGTTTTGTACTGGTCTTTGAGTGAGTTCAGCAGTCTTATGTTTTCTATCAATCTGTCAAAGCTCCCCCCCTGTCTGATATACTCATAGGTGGTTCGTGTGGCCCCGTCGATGGAGATGGTGATGGCTATGTTTCTGCCCAACAGTGGGAGTATCTTCTGGCGGGTTAGCAGCAGCCCGTTGGTGGAAAAGCTGATGTCAACGTCTTGGGGGAGGTGTTGCGTGCAATGCTTGAGGATTGCGTCCCAATTCTTTGCCAGCAGTGGCTCCCCCGCCGAAAACAGACACAGCGACCTGAGATGGCTACACTGTTTGAAGGCATCCTCAAACATCGCCCACTGCATGTGCCCCTTGTCCATGCTCAGATCGTCCTGTGCATGGGCGCACATGACACACCGGAGGTTGCAGTGGTTTGTGACCTCCAGAAACACCACCCGGGGCGCCTCCCAGTATAGAAGACCGTTAAAGAGTTGCAGTTGTGTCAGTGACATTGCCATTGTATACAATAGCATCTCCGGTGGGTGTTTGACAACATGCCAAAGAACAGAAAAAAAGGGGCGGCTCCGCCCCCCTTCAGAACCCCCTGCAAGGGGACCAGTCCCCTTGACCCCATTATTTCACACTCAATTATCATGCCTGAAAAAAACTGCGTCATTTCAGTATGCCTGAATCTATTGACAGAGGCGGCCACGTTGGTTTAGTATAAAATCATGAACCTCGATATTATAATAAGGGATAAAATCGTAGAGAGGTTGAAGGTTGTAAACCCTGCAAGGATAATCCTCTTTGGGAGCTTTGCCTGTGGCAATCCCACAAAAGACAGCGATATTGACTTGTTGATAATAAAGGACATTCTAAAGTCAAAGGTAGAGGAGATGACAGAGGCCAGGAGGGCATTAAAGGGTATCTTGATGCCCTTTGATACAATAGTACAGTCCCGGGAGGAATTTGAATTCTATAAGACACAAGTCAACTCTGTTTCCTATGAGGCGGCTAAAAATGGTATCGTGATTTATGAAAGAGGCTAAGTTTATCAAGCAGTTTGAGATATTCTTGATTAAAGCCAAACAAGACTTAATGCTTGTTGAACAAGTGATTAATAATATATCCGTTGCCGATGAAATAAAATACTTCCACTTGCAACAATGCGTTGAAAAGGCTATTAAGTCTTTGTTGAGTTCCAGGGGGGTTTCTTTCCCTAAAACACATGACCTTGAAGACCTGGTGGAACTTGCTGAAGATAACGATATTAAATTACCGGAATACATAAAAATTCTTACAACACTAAACGCGTATGCCGTTGAATCCCGTTATGCAATAATACTGGAACATCTATATAATGTTGGCACATATCTGTTCCATGCAAATATATTTATCGAGTTTATTGAAGCGTTGTTAAAAGAGAGCAGGTAAGGACTTACAAATGAATTTAGCCGGAGAGAACTTTGAAAATTACGGATGCTTAAGGGCAAACAGTAAGGAGGATGTAGCCAATGGGTGAGGTTAGGGTCAAGGTGTTATTGAGAAATTATGCTAGTGCTGAGATGTCACGGAGGGGGTATATTAGCCAAAAGGAGATAGAGTCCAGTGAGCTTGAGATGCTTGTTGATACTGGTGCGGTACTGATCCTGCTACCCCAGGACGAGGTGGAGAAACTTGGCCTGCATCCGGCAAGGAAGATAGTCGTTACCTACGCAGATGAAAGAAAAGAGGAAAGATGGCTTGCCATGGGGCTGGAGGTAAACATCGGAAACCGTTCAATGGTAACCGATTGTATCGTCGGCCCCCCCCCTGTGTGAACCACTGTTGGGGCAAATAGCGCTTGAGGAGCTTGACCTCATAGTAGATACTCAACGACGGACGCTTACGCCAAGACCTGAATCCCCAAACCTGCCACTGCTAAATCTGAAATAATAGCAGATTACCGAAAAAATCGGGCATTGTTTGACTAAGAAATCCGGACATAACAAGCCAAAGAGCAGCGACGCTACAACAGCGTCTGCTACAACAATTATACGGCGGGAACCCCCGGTATTCTTAAGTAATCCGTTCTTTCACGTCTTAATAATAGCCGTTGTCGGTCTGCTGATTTATTCCAACACGTTTGAGGTACCTTTTGTCTTTGACGACAAGCCTAACATTATTAAGAACCAACTTATAAGAAGCCTGAAATACTTTACCGACAACACGGCATTTGAATCTGCCGATGTATCTAGGCAAGTCAAGGACTTTTTCAAGACACGCTTTATTGGTTATCTCTCCCTGGCCATGAACTATAAACTACATGCCCTTGATGTTACCGGATATCATATCTTCAACCTCGCCGTACATATCACAAACGCCGGTCTAACCTACTGGCTTATCATACTCACGCTTAATTCGCCATTTCTCTCAAACACCACGGCAGGCAGGGATACACCCAAACTATATGCCTTATCCGGGGCACTCTTGTTTATAAGTCATCCCATTGCCACACAGGCGGTTACCTATATCATCCAGAGGTTTGCCTCACTTGCAACGTTGTTTTACCTGTTGTCGGTTGTGATGTATGTCAGGGCCAGGGTCTGCCGGTCTGTCACTGCACAAGGTATACTCTATGTGGTATCCGTTCTGTCAGCCATCTGTGCCATGAAGACCAAGGAGATTGCATTTACAATACCCCTGTGCATAGCCCTCTATGAATTTACGTTCCTTGAGGGAGGTCTCAGGAAAAGGGTCGCTTATCTGGCGCCAATCATGTTGACAATCGTGGTGATACCGCTTACGCTCATAGGCAGTCGGGGGGCTTTGTCAGACGCCGAGAGCATCAGCAGGTCTATAGGCATCGCAAGCGCCCCGGACATCAGCAGGTGGGATTACCTCATCACACAGTTTCGCGTAATTGTAACCTATATACGGCTGTTGTTTATCCCCGTCAACCAGAACCTCGATTATGACTATCCCGTATATAGAACCCTGTTTAACTTCGAGTCCCTCATCTCACTGTTGTTTATCGCTTCAATCGTAGGGCTGGCGGTCTATCTGTATGTCTTGTCGGCCAGGGCAAATGGCAAGCACATCCTGAGATTGACCGCCTTTGGGATATTGTGGTTCTTTCTGACCCTCTCTGTGGAAGCCGGCATCATACCCATTGCGGATGTTATCTTTGAGCACAGGTTATATTTACCCCTGGCGGGGTTTTGCCTTGTGTTTGTTTCGGTGTGTATCATCGCTGATGATAAGTTAAAACACAGGTGGATTGTACCAACGGCGGTAACCCTAATCGTGCTGACCCTCGCCGTGGCAACGTACAGAAGAAACAACGTCTGGCACGATGAGATCAGTCTGTGGTCGGACGTTGCCGTAAAAAGCCCAAACAAGGTTCGCCCTCAATACGACCTTGGGGTCTTTTATGAGAGGGCCGGAGACTACGAAAAGGCATTGTTGCAGTATCAAATGGCCATAGCGCTTAACCCCAATGACTCCGAGGCCCATTACAATATGGGTAACGTTTATCAGAGACAGGGCGATTTCGATGCAGCCATCAAACATTATCAGGCTGCCCTGAAACTCAAACCCGATTACCTTGAGGCGCATAACAACCTCGGTAACATCTGGTTCAGGCAAGAAAATTATCAGCAAGCCATAGCAGAGTATCAAGCGGTCATAAAGCTCAACCCTGATTACGCCGAGGCGCATAATAACCTGGGCAGCGTCTACGGCATCCTCGGTCGTGATGACGAGGCCATTAAGGAGTTCCAGGCAGCATTAAGGCTCAACCCCGACGACATCGATGCCAGGAAAAACCTTGAATTGTTGTTAAACACCAAGTGACGCTGCTAATGCCCATAATTAGAGCAAAAAAAAATAGCAGTTACACTGATCTGATTCGAGTTTTTTCGGGTATCAAAATTGCTCAAATAGAAGAGCCTCTTGCAAAAGTACATATTATGTAAAATATTGCAAAAAACTCATTTTGTAAGTGGTTGATGTTAAACTATATTTTCGAGGCATGATAATTGCTTGATTTGAGATTTGCAAGAGGCTCAGAAGAAAGAAAGGGGCGGCTCCGCTTCTTTGTCGCTCCAGGAGGGGGCAGCGCCCCCCCGGCTCAATGCGCTCCTGGCCCCCTTCAGAACCCCCCGCAAGGGGAGGGGCGAGGCGCAATCTTGTCGCAGCGGG
>NZ_JABXWD010000700.1 GCF_019173545.1 Candidatus Magnetobacterium casense
CGTCAGATATTATGATACCAAGCATTGCAGGTCAACAGATAGTATGGCGAGGCAGGTTTCTCAATGCGCTCATCCTGGAGTATCAAACATCCGGGGGTGAGCTGATGCACTGGGAGGCATTTAAGCGAAACAACTGCGACGGCATTGTGGCCATAGTGCCCTTTACGGCAGACGATCAGATAATAGTGATCAAGCAGTTCAGACCGCCCATTGGCAAGTATGTCGTAGAGTTTCCCGCCGGTCTCAACGATCGTAACGAGTCGCTGGCCGCTACGGCCCGACGTGAACTGCTTGAAGAGACCGGATACGACGCCCCGAATCTGGAACAGATAGCCGTTGGTCCGTTGTCTGCGGGGGCATCTACGGAGGTGCTCACCGTCTATGTCGCCAGGGATGTTGTACACAAGGGCATGCAAAACCTCGACAGAGGCGAGGATATAGAGATAATAAAACTGCCCGTAAAGGACTTCTATCAACAACTCTACGCACTTGAAAATCAAGATACGTATATTGACCTGAAGCTCTACGGGCTATTTGTGTTGGGTCTACGGCATATCAGCGCCACACGGGTCACCCTCCCTTAGGCTACAGGAGGGATACCCTAACGCAGAATGGTACCTTGGTTCCGGGGGTGGTCTGACGCCTTTATTCGTGCTCAGAGGCAGGGGTCACGACCGCCATAACAACCAACCGTTCACCCTTTGAGGCCTTAAAGCCGTGGGGAACCATCGGGTCACACAAGATAGCGGTTTTGGCGTCGGCCTCGACCTCTTCCTCACCAACCGTGAAGACCCCGCGGCCTTCGACACAGTACATCACAAGTCTCATCGGGGCCTTGTGGGGCTTGATCTCCTGGCCGGGTTCCAGGCACATCAGGGCCATGCGCATCTCGGGCTTGTCCGACAGCATCTGCTTGGAAAAGCTTGTGGCATTGAAATTTATAAGTTTCTTCAGGTCTAATACTTCCATGTGTTTTTTACCTCCGTGTCTTTCTTAAGTTTCGTTAATTGTAGCACGTTGTCGTTGCAATATGCTATGATGCAAAACATACTAAACTTTTCACGCTAAGTTCACTGGTATGACCCCTGTTGCGATAAATGCTGACGTTGTTAGCACGATGGTAAGCAGTACCAGCATGATATCCACCAGCGGTATGACGTTTATGTAATCAAACTCTTTCTCTTGCATTGCGTACCTCCCATTGCACCAGAATGACCTTGACCCTTCTCAGGAGGCAGTTATAGAAGGTGACCGAGGGGATTGCCACGACAAGCCCTATGGCGGTCG
>NZ_JABXWD010000701.1 GCF_019173545.1 Candidatus Magnetobacterium casense
GGATGTATCTGACAGCAAAGAGGCCGACCAGAAAAAGAAGATTGCGATTCCCCTGGTGACAACTGGTGAACTGGTCGATGAGGAGGAGGAAAAAAACAAGCGTGTCGGTTTTAAAAAAACAATCAAAAAGAAAACAAATAATTTGTTAGAGGTGGATGGGATTGGGGTTGTCAGTTCGTTGACCCAGTTAAACCGTATTTCCTATATTGATCGTGTTGAGCGTGTTTTTAGACCATCCAAGGTGGGAAGGAGAAAAAAGATTGTTTCCAAAAAGGGGATCAAAAAACCAACCCTGACCCTTGCCAAGCAAATCAAACGGGTTGTGGAAATAAAGGGGAGTATTTCTGTTGGTGATTTGGCGCGGGGGATGGATATTAAGTCATCCCAGGTCATCAAACGATTGATGGATATGGGGACCATGACAACGGTAAACCAGGTGCTGGACCATGACACAGCCGCCTTGATTGCCCGCGAATTTAAATATGAGGTTAAGGATGTGAGCTTTAATGAGGGCAGGATTCTCGAGGGTCTTGACAAGGGCGTTCAGAGGGAGTTGGAGCATCGCCCCCCTGTTGTGACCGTGATGGGGCATGTGGATCATGGCAAGACATCCCTTTTGGATGCCATACGCGAGGCCAATGTGACTGCAGGGGAGTTTGGGGGCATAACCCAGCATATTGGCGCCTACACGGTTACATTGCCCAAAGGAACTGTTACTTTTTTGGATACACCGGGGCACGAGGCCTTTACGGCCATGCGGGCCCGGGGTGCCTCGCTGACCGATATTGTCATTTTGGTTGTTGCTGCCGATGACGGGATTATGCCCCAGACGATTGAGTCCATTGATCATGCCAAGGCAGCCGGGGTGCCCATTGTTGTTGCTATTAATAAGATTGACAAGCCGGAGGCTGATATTGACCGGGTCAAAAGGCAGCTGTCGGACCGTGGTCTTATGCCAGAAGAGTGGGGTGGGGAAACCCTCTACGCCCTGGTTTCTGCCCTTAAAAAGCAGGGGATTCAGGATTTGCTCGATGCAATCCTGCTCCAGGCGGAGATCCTTGAACTCCAAGCGGATCGTCGGGTCTTGGCTCGTGGTATTGTTATTGAGGCCTTGCTGGATCGGCAACGGGGCCCCGTTGCCACAATCCTGGTGCAGGAGGGGACTCTTAAAACCGGGGATCTGTTGATTGCCGGGTGCTGCTATGGGCGTGTAAGGGCCATGAGGGATCATCTTGGACAAGTGGTCGATTTTGTGCCTCCTTCCTATGCCGTGGAAATCATGGG
>NZ_JABXWD010000702.1 GCF_019173545.1 Candidatus Magnetobacterium casense
CATTGGCGATGATCCCCTGAAGCGTCCCCGCTCCACGATTGAGCAGAGCGTACAACCGCTTGCCGAGTTTGGCCCCCGCCGCTGGATCGGTACGCCACAGGTTCTCGCGTGTCTCCGCAAGGAGGGCGGCAACCTCGGTTTCGGCGATGTGGTGGGACGGTTCGCCGTTGACGTGTACCGGACGTTGACCGTCTGCTGCGGCCAATATCGATATCGTTATGGTATTGCGATCCCCTGGCATAATAAATTATAACCTACAACCAAAAATGAAAACAAGTGAATTTTACTTCACATCGCTAACGTGCTATAATATCCTCATGACGGCTTGATTTCTGACTGAGCGTAAGGAGAAAATGCGTATAATACTGGACAGCGTTGTTTCGTTTTTCAGGAACAACTACATGCAGTTGGCTGCGGCACTTGCCTACTATGGGATGTTTGCACTGCTGCCGTTTCTGCTGCTGACGGCGTTGTTGTTGGGCAAATCGATCACGTCTTCGCAGGAGGCCCTCAATGGGTTGCACAGGCTGACCTACCAACTGGTGCCGGAGTTTCAGGAGGTGATATTCAATGAGGTCATATCGCTCTCCCGCCTCTCCGACATCTGGGGGTGGGTGGGTATATTGTCCTGTCTGTCGTGCATATTACCGCTCGTTGTGGCCATCAGAAACGTCTTCCTGACCATATTCATGGCACAGAGGAGGCGCCCCCTGGTGCTTGAGGCACTGCGCGACTTCTCAACCGCAATATTTCTGATAGCCCTCCTGATATTTCTCGTGATAAGCCAGATAATCTATGACGAGTTGATAATCCGATTCTTTATGGCCATCTCCTTCCCCCTGTACATCGTGGACTTTCTGGTAAACCTGACCATCTCCTCAACCGGTATGACGGTGCTGTACTATGCCTTTATACCGGTAAAGGTTGGTTTAAAGCGCATCTGTGCAGGGGCCGTGTTGGCCTCCGTGCTCTGGGCCGTTATCAACCCCACGTTGGTGTTTCTGCTCAAGCTCAATCCCCGGTTTGGGATCGCCTTCGGTTCACTGAAGGCCATTTTTTTGATCTTCATGTGGGTCTACTTCTCCTTCTGCGTAATAGTCCTCGGCGCCGAGTTCATCGCACAGTGGCACAGAAGAGGAAACAACACGACAGCAACGTAAGCCTTCACCGGAGCCTCTTAAAAAAGCATGGTAAAATGGGGTCAAGGGGACTGGTCCCCTTGCGGGGGGTTCTGAAGGGGGGCGGAGCCGCCCCTTTCTTTCTTGCCTTAAAGTATAGTTAC
>NZ_JABXWD010000703.1 GCF_019173545.1 Candidatus Magnetobacterium casense
GTACATCCAGACTGCCCACAAGATACTCCAGAAGGCTGACGTGTTCCCCGAAACTGGCGAGTATCTCCCGTCAGGCATAGGGAGGGACTACTACACGTTCAGGGAGTACATGCGTGAGCACCCGAGGAAGTTCGTGGTGCTGGTTGTAGATGTCCCAAACAGGAGAGACCTGCATCAGGGAGGCAGAGCTCCGCGGCTGGTGAATACAGCGAAGGGAAGCAGAGCTGCCAGAAGGAAATCAGCACCCTGGCTGGGTGTCAAAGGAGTAAGATAATGGTGCAACGCTTTTCGATGCATCCTCTGGTGGAACGCAGGTACAATAACAACATTGACCTCGTCCATGTGGGACAACGGCCACTCCTAAAAATTACTGGTGTTCCCATTTGCCTATCTCCTTCTCGCCCTGGTCTTCTTTATCCCCTTCCGTGCCCAGTACTCCCGTCTAGCCTTACTCCCGGGCATGACCATTCTCAGCTGATCCTGCCACCGATAGAGAGTTGCTCTTCGGCCAGGTACCTGGAGACGGTACTCCCAGCCCATGCTGCGGTACTCGGAAAGGCCGATGATCTCACCGACAAGGCCGGACGGAGTCTTGACCTTGTCACCAAGGTCGAATTTCGACATCGGCTTGCCCGGTATAACACTCCTAACTGCCATGGATCACCTCACTCCCTTCAAGCTAGTTGAAGGCTTTCTCTTCTTGCGACCAACACGCCCGGCAGTCCTGGCCAGGCTCATGCTCTCCGGCTTCGGGTACCAGTCGGGCGGGTACTCCGCCTCTCCATGCTCCCGGACGTAGTCTACAACAGCATCCTTGGTCCACTCCTTGGGCAAATGTCTCATCTGCCTGATCTCGGCCATGGAGTAGCCATGGTTCAGCATATAGTAGACGATGGTGGCTTCCATCATGCGCGTGTCGGGTATCGCTATCAGGGGAACGAGCAGGGTGTTAGTGCCCGCGTCGTATTTGGGTTTCAGGACCTTCGCTAGCCTGTACTCGGCTTTGGCTGTTGCTGGGACGTCATACTCTCCGGACTTGATAGCCCCGATATGCTTGCATTCCTTCCGTCCGAACTTCCATACAGGACAGCTGCAGCCCCAGTTGCCGTCCTTGTCTACGGCTACGATCCAGTTGCCCTTCCCGTCGCTTCTAGGCACTGGCCAGCGATTGACCCACTTGTCCGTTGCCACTATTTCACTCCACGCAATCCAGAAGAAGCAACACGAGCGCACTTCTTTACCGCGCGCTCTCCGGCCTTCAGCTTTTTCTCGT
>NZ_JABXWD010000704.1 GCF_019173545.1 Candidatus Magnetobacterium casense
TTGGCCGATGATAACGTTACCTTGTCGTTAGATGCCTTATAATAATAGTCTTTAAGGTTATCTGTCAGGACACTGGCAAAGTCACTTTCGGTATAAGTGCCCGATATGTCGTTGAACTGTACCAGGATGAAGAGTACTTTGCCGTTAAACGTCCCCTGTGGTGCGGCAGCCAGTGGCTCTTGCCGGCGTTCATTATGCGTGATCTTTCTGCCGCGTAATGGTGAGACGTGTTTGCTCAGACCTGTTGGTTCTTCGTTTGCATGTATTGCACTTAACACGGGCCGGTCGGCAGCGTCATACCCTGTAACGTAGTACCAATAACCATCGTTGCCCCGGTCTATTGTATACCCACTGGCCGTCTCAACCCGGTTTGACCACTCATCCCCACCAATGGCCACCGTTACGATGCTGCCATCGGGTTGTTCCAATTCGCTGACACCAGGATTAGCCGACACTGCAAAAGACATCGCCGGAACACCAAGTGCAAAACACAGGACAAACAACACTAACCACTTTTTCCCATTGCTTGATAACATAATACAAACCTCCGTAAAACAACTGTTTCTTTGTTTTTCAGACCAATAAAATTAGTACTGAACACAGATTCTCCTCTGCACATGTTACTGAATTGTATAAAAAAAACAGAGCTAACCACCCCTGCCTTAATCCACCTTGGATAATAAAACAGCTCACGCATAAGTGTCAAGGTCTGTAGAAAATATCCTTGGTATGGTCAACAGTGCTTGCTCTTCTTTATTTTTGTGTTTGTTAATATTTCATGATATGGTATATAATGTAATAAAGGCAGTGCAGACCGCTTTCCCTATACAAGCGAGGGGACGTCTTTTATAGCGAAATTTTTTACTATAATGTTTAAAGGAGGTTAGAATGGAAAGGGTTCCGATGACCCCAGGGGGGTATAAGCAACTCAAGGAGGAACTTGACAGGTTGCTGAAGACAGAGAGACCTCAGAACATCAAAGACATCGCCACGGCACGGGCGCACGGGGACCTGTCTGAGAATGCCGAGTACCATGCCGCACGTGAGAGACAGTCCTTCCTTGAGGGCAGGATACAGGAGCTACAGGACAAACTCGCACGGGCGCAGGTGATTGACCCTGCCAAGCTCAAGCAAAACACCGTGGCCTTTGGTGCCACTGTCAGCGTCTTTGATGTTGACACGGAACAGGAGAAGCAATTTACGCTCGTTGGAGCCGATGAGGCCAATGCCAAAAACGGCAAAATATCCGTTACCTCTCCGGTGGGCAGGGC
>NZ_JABXWD010000705.1 GCF_019173545.1 Candidatus Magnetobacterium casense
GGTCTTGTTGTATTCCATCTTGGCTCTCAAGCACTCGTAGAATGAATCCTGCGCCCCCTTCGCTGCTATGAAGTCCAGCATACGAATGAGACAATCAGCAAGCTCTACTAGCCAACCCGATGGTATAGGCTTTTCGTTTTGGTTGGGGGGTTCATCCAACCAGTACACAGGATTGCCCATCCTCAATTCTTCGACAGCCTCCGATAGTTCGGTGTGCATCAGGCAGATTACTTCAAGGTCTGATCTGCTTTTCTTCCACCATCCCTTCTCAACCGCCGTCTGGTGGATTTCCGTTGCCAGTTCATCAAGGGTCTTCTCGGTCATATCCCCGCCCTCCTAAGCCACATTTCAAGGGACACCAGCCTCTCAACCCAAGGTGGATTGACATTGGACTTCACATAATCTTCCAGCCTTCGTCTGTCAAACACCGCCTTGGTTCTCATGCTGTCGAAGTCCAGCATCTCCCGGTAGAGCTTGGCCGTCTTGTCTTCCACTACCCCGTGAACCTTGGCCTGATTCAAGGCCGCAGCAGTCAAGCGGTTGCGTACAATAGGCCGGAAAGCCCCTAGAATGGCGTTCTTCGCCCTTATCCCCCCCGGAGACGTGTCATACCGTGTCTTGCCCAGGAAAGTGCTGGCGTGGCCTATGATATGGCGTTGGTGTTCCCCGTTGCGCCGGACATCCATCGGTGTGACGTACATCGTCTCCACAAGGTCTTTGGAAAGCATGGCAAGGTACACCCTGAAGTACCGCCCCATAGAGCGCACCAGCGTTCCCGCCCAGTTGGGTACGGCGTTCTGCCACATCACCCAGTCTGCCAGCCAGTAAGGGCTGTCTAAGGCGTAAGGTGGGGCGTTCTGTAGGTTCTCCTGCGTCCGTTCCAGCATAAGGCGGCCAATGTCCACCGAATACACTGGCGGGTAGGTCGGAAAGTAGATCGAAGTGCAGAGGGCTTTGATTAGGGCTTCAGCCGGACTCAGATGCAGGGATTCTTCCATGATGCGTATGTGCAGCCGCCCCCGCCATATCTCATTGCCGCATAGACCGACAGCCAGTATCCCGCCGCCCCGCTGCGCCTCCCTCTCCACGCATTCTGTCATGGGACGATAGGACAGCCCCGGTACAAGACCCTCCAAGAAATCACCCCGGCTGACAAACCCGTTCAGGTCGCCCAATCTATGAAGGGTGTGCGGTATGCCGTAGTGCCAGCATATCTGCTTGGACAGCGCGGTATCATCGGTATTGCCGTCGTGGGTGAACGCCCTCATGG
>NZ_JABXWD010000706.1 GCF_019173545.1 Candidatus Magnetobacterium casense
TCCTCCTCCGACAACAATCACCTTCCTGTCATCATGATGCTCGTGGCATGGATGTCTATCTTTTGGCCCGTCCGACAGTCCATTGAGGCAGAAGGAATCCCGGTATTCCTTTTTGTGGTCTGTGAGGTTTAGGCGGGCGAGGAACTCACCGCTGACTGCTCCGGGTGTGCCGGCTGGAACTTCTTTGTTTCCGACAAACCATCTCTCCGGTCCGATTGACCATGAGTCCGCAAAACTATAGGAGACAAAAACCAAAGAAACCAGAATCGCACAAAATAATGCTTTCATAACCCCTCCTATGAGGCCACAAACTGCAAGCCCTGTACTTCGATGAGCTGACTCCCAGGCCTTTCAACAAGCCTGATGGCTTTAAACTTCTCCCCTGACCAGAAGTTTGACGTTACGGTAAAGTAGTCGCAGAACTCTAAAATCATTGCATCCCAGAAAGCCTCGAATGAGACGATCTTCTTCAGTTCTTTCCTCTCGATAAGTATCCAGTCCATCACATCGTCCACCATCAGGGCCAGATCCCCTACGCAGGAGAACTCGAGATCTTCTATCATATTGCCATACTTGGTGATCGATGCAGCGTTGGAGAGTTCGAGGACCTTCATGTACCTGTCGCCGAGGCTCCCGCCCTTTGAGTAGTCCCTATAATAGTGGCCCCTCAGTTTGTTACGGATATCAGCCACCTCAGTTTTTCCGAAAAGGAAACTGCCCCTGACGTTGTCCTTGTCGAAGGTCATTTGAGAGGTAGGCGCGGCAACAGACCCGAAGGCAAGGTTAAATGTCCCACCAGACTCGAACATATTGGATCGACTCTGAAGATCCATCTTGGCAAAGAGATCCATTGCCTCGGTCGCCACCTCCGGGAGATTGAAGGCGAACTTATAGCCCCCCGCTATCTGGGCGGCATAGGTCGCCCCCACCGTCGCAAACGAACCCCCTATGTCCGCCGCGACAAACCCGAGCAGGGCGATCAGGATGTGTTTTCTGACGTGGTCGGGCCTCTCGATCAGGGCACTCCCGGTTCCGGTATAAGTTCCCCCCACGTCATCTTCATATCCGTCGACATCAGCTGCGACGATGTCACCGATCACCGTGTTGGCCACGGAGTTGCCAGCCATGGTGACCGATTGACTGGCGATGGCCGGGGTATATTCGATCACCTTCCAACATTCATAACAATTACTAACACCCACATCGGTATCGGATTTCAAAACGATTGAATCCCCCCATGCTCCCCCGGTATACACAAACCTTT
>NZ_JABXWD010000707.1 GCF_019173545.1 Candidatus Magnetobacterium casense
GACCTTGCGTCGGTTGATCGGGTTAAAGGCCACCACGGGGGATGTCTCCGTAAGGCCGTAGCCCTCCAGCACGGTAAAGCCATAGGCCTCCAGGGCCGTCATGACCTCGGGTGCAAGCTTGGCGCCGCCACAGGCCATGAATCGAAAGTTTGGTCCAAACTGCTCGTGGATTGGTTTAAATATCGTTTTTCCGATATTAATGTCCTTCTTAATGCGCATGTTGGATGATAGTCCCGCCATCTTGGTCATCAACGTCCTTACGGCTAGTGGTCGGGCGTTTATCTTGGCCTCGATGCCATTTAGCAGCATCTCCAAGAGGCGCGGCACGGCTATGAGTATTGTGACATTCTGCTCCCGGATGGATTTGGTCAGATCGGCGCCCTTAAGCCCTATGGGATAGGTAACGGTACCACCACACGTTATCGGCATGATGAAGGTAGCCATAAACGGGTAAGTGTGGTGCAGGGGCAGGACGGACAGGATGTTGTCGGTCTCGTTGATGAGCTTGGCATCGAGCAGGGCGTCGGCGTCGGTGCAGAAGTTGCCGTGTGTGAGCATGACCCCTTTGGGTTGTCCCGTGGTGCCGGAGGTGTAGATGATGGAGGCGATGTCGTGCGCCTGTGCCCTGTGTGTGTCTTTGAGGGTGTTGTAATTGCCGTGATTATCATGACTACTCCAGGCCAACAGGAACTCCCTGGAGTCAAACCGCAATATCTTCACCTCCGTAGTGACATTTTGTTCCATGTCTTGTTCCGGTGGCATAGTCGCTGCCTCAACCCTGGGATAGACATAAGAACTGCACAGCACCAGGGAAGGCTTACAGCTTCTGAGTATATTGGCTATCTCCGGCGTCCCCAGTTCGGAATCGATGGGCACTGCCACCGCCCCAAGCGCCACTATGGCCATGTAGGAGGCACACCACTGGGGCATGTTTTCGGCACATATGGCAACGTTGTCTGCCCTGCCAACACCAATTTTGTCCAAGAGTCCGGCCAGCCGGAGGGTCCTGCCGTGGAAGTCCTTGTAGGTGAGGGCCTGCCACTGGTTATCTCTGTAGAAGTTGAAGGCGGTCTTTTGGCCAAGTCGCCTGGCCGTATCGCTAAATCTGTCAAACAATGAATTATTCAATATATGCTCCAATCTGAGGGGACGCCCTGACCAGCGTAACCTCCGGAGTTGATCGTCGTGCTGTTCATAAACCACATGTAGACATCGCCGGTTGAGCCGTTCTGCCAGAGCATGTCGTTCATACCGTCGCCGTTGT
>NZ_JABXWD010000708.1 GCF_019173545.1 Candidatus Magnetobacterium casense
AGTGCTGCGGCGACTACTCCAATGGGGGCGGCACTTTCAGGCATTCAGGGCGATTACATAATGGTTGGCGCAACCGTAGGGGCGGCAGATACCGTACAGATAACTGATATAAACTACACCACCAACACCCTGACCGTTGACCCCGCTTTTACGAGGGCAGATGGTGAGTATATCTGGCTCTACAAGAAGTCTGACGGCGACGTAGTGTTGAGTGGAGCCGCACCTGACTACGGAGCGCACGAATACATATCAGACGCACCTGTATATTATTCCGTCACGGTGACAAAGGGAACGGGCAACCCCTCAACGGTCACGGCTACCAATGCGTACATAGATTGCGGGAATGTATGCTCCGACCCGAATGTTGCAAGTGGTACGGTGGTCACGCTGGACTGTTCATGTCAGGTAGGCAATCCCGTATGGACGGGGTGCGATAGCGTTGCGGGGGGTGATTGTACGGTTACGGTGAATGGCGACGAGTCTATCACGGTAGGTTGCCAAAACTTACTGTTCAAGGGCAAAGGTAAATTCAAGGGGAAGTAATATGAAAAAAGTCTTTATCATTCTTTTCATTCTTTTATATTCATCCCTCGCTTGGGGGGCAAGTGTCACGCATTATTATTATCCCTACGATGAAGTGGGCGGTGAACTTACCCTTGGTACAGGTGCGGATGACGGGAAGATTACCGTTACGGGGGTACTCCATACCGTTGATACCTACGGGGATGCTGCTTCTGATGATCTGGCAACGATTACGGCGGGGACAGGTGGGCAGCCACTCTATATTCGTGCGAACCATACAGATAGAACCATCGTGGTGAAATCCACAGGGAATATAGATAACGGCGGAACTGACATTACCCTTGACGATAGTACCAAATATGTGCATCTTGTTTATGATTCCGTGCTGACTAAATGGGTGGTGATAAGCGCGTTCCCTGCAGCGTCAGGCGGTCTTGCTTCCACTGATATTGACACTTCGGCTGAACTTTTAGCAATTACAACCGATGAAACGGGTTCTGCTTCCGGTACGCCTTTGCTTGTATTCAATCAGGGACCGACTATAAACGGGGCGACATTAACGGGAGTAGTAGATGGTGGTGGGGCGACCTCCGTTGAAATACCCAATTCAGACGACCCCGATACGGCAGCGGTAGGGCAGATAGCCCTTGATACCGATGGATGGTTTAGGGTCTATAATGGCACAGTCCAGTATGGTGTTCCGATTACCTTCACGATAGAACGTACAATTACCTCACCCTT
>NZ_JABXWD010000709.1 GCF_019173545.1 Candidatus Magnetobacterium casense
GCCGATGACGCGTATACCCGCATCCTGAATGGCACCAACGACAGACTTTATGTCATTGACACGCATCCTCTTGGAGGCGCCGTCTCTGACATCGGGGTTGGCGGACTCTATGCCAAGGGCAAGCCAGTTTATGCCGGCCTTTTTCATCTTTTTGAGGTTTGCAACCTTGACCGTATCGACCCTGGCATAGGCCCATATGTTGAGGTCATAGCCGCGCTGCAGGATCAGCTCCACAATCCCCATGTAGTGCGGCTCACTAAAGACAAACAGTTCATCGACGATCTTGATGTTCTTTACGCCGTAGTTTTTCACCAGGTCGCCTATTTCGTCAATGATCAGCTCCGGTGACCTGTATCGTATGCCGGGCTTGCCAAAGGGGGCATTGATGCAGCAGAAGACGCAGCTAAACGGACAGCCCAGGCTCGTATATATTGCCCCGTATGGCATTCGATGGCTAAGGTCGTCAAAGCAGTGCCAGTTGTGTGCCCGATACGTCTTCATCGGTAACAGGTCCCAGGCGGCCAGGGGCAACATATCATCCAGGTCGGTTATCAGCGGCGCACGCTGTGTATGAAGGACGCTGTCGTTGTGGGCATACCACAGGCCGGGAACCTTGGAATAATCGCCGTCTCCGGACTTGAGGTGCCGTATGAGACCCTTCAGGGTGTAGGGACCTTCGCCCTCGATGACGAAGTCCACGCCGGTATCTTTAAACGTTCGCTCCGGAAGGGCCGAGGGATGTAACCCGCCAATTGCAACCTTTGAGGACGTGCCGGCTTTGAGCGCCTTGCATATCCTGCCGGCGATGGTCATGTTCTGCGTCGAGGCAGAGGGCTGCGAACCATAGACGACTACCACGCTCAACATCGCAGCCATTCCATCAACCCGTGCGGCTACCTCATCAGGGGTGATGTTGTCGGCGTTTGCGTCTATGATTGCCACGCCAAAGCCACACTTCCTGAGATACGCCGCTATTACCGCTACCCAGAAGGGCGGCTCTATTGCCGAAAAATCGGCATCCAAATTCTGAAAGACCTGCTTTCTGTCTCCGGGATTTATCAACACTATATCTATTTCTGTACGCATAGCCTCACCTCCCTCATTATGCCGTCCTCATCCATGCCGTTTAGGGCATGAAGGTGCTGTCTGTCGCCAAGCTCAAAGACATACCTGTCGTTAAAGCCCAACTTTCTGAGCCTTACACCGGATTGATACCCGTTTAGGACGTTTGCAACCAGACTGTCGAGGCCTCCGTTGTT
>NZ_JABXWD010000071.1 GCF_019173545.1 Candidatus Magnetobacterium casense
AATATGTTACACTTAATTCTATTTGTTAGACTTTTTTAATACCTTGATACCTCTTTCCTTGCGAACGAAATTGGTCGTCTTGTCATCACGGTAAAACTCAAGGCAAATCCACTCCTTGTTCTGCGTAACCTCACACTTGTCAAGCCTACCCTTGCCACGAACCTTTCGCTTAACCACCACGTGATGTCTTAATCCACAATCACAACACCCCAGATAAAAGTCCTCTTTCACCCAAAATGGCTCGCCGGGGCCAAGAGAATGTTTTGGATCGTAATATAGATTCTTCTTTGATTTCTTTTTCATAACAACTCTTTCTCTTGGGGGCTTGCCCCTGCCTGCGAGTCCGATTCCTACAGGCAGGGGCTTCATATTGTTCAGGAGATTACCAGCCCCGGAGTCATCTCCATAGCCCTGCATACGGACATCCCAGGGCAATCGGGTTATAGTGTTCCCCTGGCGACCTGCCTGGGCAATGCCACACGGGTGTACCCGATTTTCGACAAGCCACCAAGGGTTGCCTTATTTACCGTTCTTCTCTCTTAGCGCCATTGCCAACAGACCGATGATTGTAGGAATCCAGATCGTCATGGATTCAAGCGGAAGCCGTTCAAATATAACTCCGGCTGTTATCAGTAGGCCGAGCAATCCCCCGAATATCACCGCCCACTTGGCAGTATGAGCTTGGCCTGTCCGTTTGTTAATAAGCATGGCTATCCCTTTCGTGCAATGGCAGCCTTAATGGCTCGCTCCGCCACTTCCTTACTGACTCCGCAGACCTTCATCAGGGTATCGACGGCCTCGTCAAGAACCTCCACCAGCTTCTTGTCGGGGTACTTAACCATCAACTGGTCGGTTATCTCGTCGGCCATCAAGAGAACGTATCTCGCCACCTTGAGCCGAATTTCCGTATTCAGCCAGGGCTTCAGGTATTTGTTTGCCAGCCAGCCGATAGCTATTCCAATCAGCCCTAAACCCGCCCACTCCACCGGAGCGGACATAAAGCTAAAGATTCCAAATATAGGCATTATTGCCTCCGGTTAAAAGTCTAATCCAACCTGCATACCAGTAGTAAGCTGGCCTATCCAATCGGTGTCCAATCGTTTAGCCTTACCTTCCAGAAGGAAGTCCAATCCTCTTATCGGGATAATTAGTCCAAAACCACCGGAAAAAGAGGACTCGGCAAAGTCTGATTCTTCTCCGCTCGGAGAGTGCGCCATCCCTGCGCCCACCAATAAGTACATCTGAAACTTATGCAAATTAGGGTCTCTGGTGAAGAAAACCACTTCGCCGGTATAATCATTCCAATCTTCCCCTGCTCCTTCCACGTCCTGATAGTTCCCCCTGACGGCCAACTTCTTTCCTAATACCATCTTCATAAAATTCATCGAGGCCATCCCGTAAACGTGCCCTTCCTTCAAAACACTGTACTTGGAGAACACCCCTCCCTGACCTTGAAAGAACCAACTGCCTTCCTTCTCCTGCGATTGAACCATCGCCGGTAAGAGAACCAGCGATAAAACGACTGCCACTACCAAGAGCTTTTTCACGGCTCCTCCTAAGTTAAGGGTTATCTTGTCCAAATCCAGACCCACGCCCAAGCCAGCCCGATACCCACACAATTAGCCGTCAGGTCGTAGAAGTCAAACCACTGGCCATTAAGTAATTGATAGAACTCATAGACTATCCCCATCACCGCTACCGTGCAAGCTACGGCCAGCCTCGAATACCGCCTTCCCAACCAGTCCAGCAGAAATCGGAACAGAGCAGCCGAGCCGATGAAATGGTAGAGCTTGTCCGGGGTGCTGAACGTGGTGGTGAACTGTGACCAGTCGATCATTATTTCACCGCTTCCTTAATTCTTTTAAGAGATCGTCCAGCGTTATCTGTATCTTATCCAGTTGCTTCTCCATATTGTTTTGGTTGGTCTCAAGAACAACAATCCTCGCATCTACACCTACCCAATCCCTGATAACATCTTTGATGTTCTTCTGGTTAATAACCAGATCAGAAACTATTCCCGCCATCGTCCTTTGGGTGCTTGCCAAATCGGCGACAGTCTCCTGGAGGTTCTCCTGCTGAGTTTCGAGTTTCGTTATTTTGGGGCAGGATGCCACCCTGCTGTCGATTTGAGTATAGAAAAAAGTTACGATACTAAGAACAGCAACTACACCTGCTAACACGAACCATGTCTTCTTTCCATTGTCCGCCATAGGAGTCCTTTCAGTTAGGGGGTTATCTCTTTTTGAATTTGTAGAATCTTAGCTTTTATGTTTTCTGTCTTTGCTTGTCGTTCTTTTTCAGTCAGGGATTTATCTAAAGCTACCCTAAATAGTTCTTTTTCAAGTTCGGATATTTCACCAGACTTTCGACTCAAATACGAAGTCTTAAGTTCTTCGGGTCGCATCTCTTTGGTTTTTAATCCAAAAACCGTACCGGCAATAGTCTCTCCCGCAGAAGGAGGCTTACCAGTAAATGGATGTGGTTTCCCAGTAATGGTATCTTTTATTTTGACATAATCAAAGCCACCCTTAATGCCTGTCTTTGGAATCTCAGGAGCTAAGGCTGGCATAAAGTCTCGATAAAGATAATCTGTCCAATCCTGCACTTTTTCTTTTACCGTAGGCTTGACGTGTTTCACTATTGGCTTGCCGGTAAAAGTATCAATACCGGTTATAGCCTCAGACGCCGCAGTAACCACTGGATTAGACATTAACTTGACGCTTGGCTTTAATCCGTATTCTATGGCATCCCCATAAAACATCATATAGGTTAAATCTAAAACACGGAACTTGTTTTTACTACCCATTGGAAGCAGTACGTGTAGTCCATTGTGCATATAGTCAGGAAAGGTTTGTTTGACTTCTTTCCATTCTTCCTCTGATATTTCCAGCTTTCGCTTCGACACCTCGTTCATCACCAGTGGCAACGAAAGCCACTTGGCGAATTTGAGGGGCTGCTCTCTGGCAGCTTCCCCTGCTATCCGCAAAGCCTCAGATGTAAAACTGGCAAAGGGCGCACCAAAAGGACTTTTGCGTAATACCTGAGTTGCCTTCGGCACTTCTCTATAATTGGGCATCCAACGGAAAGCTGCGTCCAATGCTTTCTCTTTGGAAGCTCCCCCCGCCAACTCGCTGGCATAAATCCATTGCTTGAATATCTGGTCTTGTGCTGTATAAAATTTGCCAAGTCCACTAACGCCACGCTTCATAGTGTCTGCTGTCCAATCAAAAATATTTCCTCCAGGTTTTTTTACAACATCCATTACAGCAGACGCTTCGGTCGGCAAATATTCTGCACCTAAAAGCCCAACCCTCACCAATTCCCGTCGCATCGACCCATTGGAAACATAATCTTTCACGACCGAAGGAATCACTTTGGGGTTGACATTGGCAAGGTCGGCAAAAACAAAATTGTTGAAGATATTCCTTGCCCACGTACTCGGACGTGGAATTACCTTTGAGTATTTCCATGCACCAAGAAACTTATCGTAACTCTTTTCAAAACCACTTCTGATTTCAGACATACTATTTAGAACTTCAGCTACGTCCGGTTGGACGTAACTCTTGCGAAGCGCACCAAGTCCCCAGGTAGGAGTTTTGGTCAACTTCACCCATCCCTTCTGTTGGGCAATTTCTGCGCTGGTAGTAGACCATTCGGGGTTTTGGGCTACATCGTCAAAGAGATTAAAAACAGATGTATCGTAACTTAACTGTCCAAGCCTGCGCTGCACAGGGTAGGCCGCTGTCATTATCTCGCCCATGTTCTTGCGGACTTCTTCGGGTATGTCCTCTCTGGCCTTGAGATAGGTACGCTTACCCCGAAACCTGAAAGGCTTAAAGAATCCCCATTTGGACAAAGCCCCCTGTTGTTCTTTGGAAGCATACATCCGGGGGAAATATTGAGACCCCCCCTCATGATAGTGGATATATATTCGTTTGTCTATGTCTGAAATACTGGTCTCGATGTTGTCCAGCATTTCTTGGCTCTTACTGAAAGCCGGAGAATCAGAAGGAATATGTCTTGTATCGTGTTGAAGTTTATCAAACTGTTTTTCCAAGCTTAACTTTTTGGCTTTCATGTCAGCAAGTTCAGCCTTAGTCAACTTCTGATAATATGGTTTGCCAAGCGCCCCGCCCTCCTGGAATGTTTTCGTTGCTTCCGCAAAGCGGGTAATTGGTTTGTCTACAAGTTCAATTACTTCCGGCGGAGTAGCGGGAGTTGTAATGCCCCCAGCAATAACTTGCTTCGCTCTAATCTGTTTGCCTTTACTCAATGCCCCAAGTTCTGCCCCAACCTCACGAGCCTCAGCCCTTTTGGTGGCGGTTTCCCCATAGAATTCCCTTAATCGTGGCTGAAATCCTTTTGGCAACGGTTTTCTTACAAACCATCCGGCGACTTTATTGAATACTGGAACCTTGCTTTTAGCAATCGCCCCAACAGCCGGAGCAAGTCCAGCAGTACCAGCCCCAATAGCTCCAAATGTAGCCGCCTCTTTTCCTATTTTTTCAATTCTGCTTTCATCTTTTCCTTTTTGCTCTAATGCCCCAAGCCCCGCACCCGCCAACGTATTTGTGACCGCAGCACGAACAACCTTCGGGAGCTTGGCAACCCAGGGAACCGCAGCCGCAACCTTAAGCGAGGTACTCACAGGAACAATATTACCGGCAAACTCCCCAGCCTTACGAACTCCAGTATGTGGGGCAAGCTCCCCCTCCCTTTTCTCTACCGCCTCCTTACCGAATACAGCCTTAAGGAACTTATCCGAACCACCAAGAGTCATTCCTGAAACCAACCCACGTAGTGCAGCGGATAGCCCACTGGCAGTCTCGGAAAGCGTACCTGGTTCCTGGAGTCGTGCCTGTTGCATTAACCGTTCACGACGATCCTTTTCCGCCTCGTCTTCATCAGGAAGGACAGAGGAACGCAACTTCATATAGTCATTAAGATTAGTTACCGGCATATTATTTTTCGGTTAAGCCTGACATTTTTACCAACCATTTGGCGGTTTGTTCATCATAACCCAAAACTGTCATCAATTGACTTACCGCTCCTTCGGCATCCCCCCACGTGCCAGCCTTCAAGTCTGCCAATAACTGCTGACGCATAGCCCTTGTAGGCATACCCACACTTTCATAGGCAACGTCAACTTCTTCGCCGGTGGCCTCATCTAATCCCTCAAAGGGAGCCAACTTCTGATACTTTAATTCTGGTGTCATCTCCACCGGAGTTCCGACAAGATTGGTAGGTTGCATCTTATTAATAAGTTCCTTGACTGTTATTTTGGGTTTGGATTCATCCTCTTTCTCCCCGTACTTTCTTTCAAACGCCTTATTCCATGCCCGTTTGGCTATTTGGTCTTTAGACAGGAGGCCGGAAGAACCCGTAGGCGAAGGAGGGCCGAAAGAACCTTCCTGTTCTTGCAATAACTTCCGCCTAAAATTTTCAATATCCATCTCCCAATTTCTGGCTTCGGCTGTAGGCTCATCCGGCTTTTCATGCTGGTTTTCTATACTTAACTTTTCAATCCAGTAGTCTTTAATTGTTTTCCCAGGATTTTGTTGCAACCACCATTCCAGTTCACTGCTTGGAGTAAATGTTTTTGGTTCTGGCACCCTCCTTGCATCTTCTGCTTGTGCTCGATAGTAGTCTGCCTGTGCCTCCCCAATCATACTCTCCAAACTAAGTTCCCGCTCTTTCGTAGATCGTTCCCATTCTACCTGTTCTTGCAGTCTCTTTCGCTCCTTCACATCGAGAAGCATAGATGCAATCATTTTTAGGAAATCGGGAAAACTTGTCTGGCTCTGTTTGCGCTGGACTCCGGCCAAATTCATCAGTGCGTTTTCATAGCCAGAGGTATCGTAATCCCAACCAGGACTTCCAAGCGGCATGTTAATATCCTCCCCCTAAAAAGCCGGGATTGTAATTCATTCCGCCACCAGAACCACCAGAACCACCAGACTTAAGCAATTTCCAGAGCCAATCAAGACCACCAGAACCACCTATACCCAATAAACCACCGAGTATATCGAATAATCCACCTCCCCCACCCTGCGCTGCTGCCTGTGCCTGTAGTTGGAGTATCAGCATTTCCATCTCATGCTGCATCTGCTTCTCCTTCAAATACCGATCTTGATCCTGTCCTCTGTACCCCTGAAGCTGATTCCCTGCGCCCTGAATCATCGACGTAGATGCACCAAGACCAGAACCATACCCACTATTTAACGCCGAGGCATATCCTTGCCGGTTTTGCTGTAACATTTGAGCTAATTGCGAGAGAGAACTAAATCTGTTTGCATCAAATGGCGACTGGGGTATATAGTTATTGCCTTCCCATGTAGGCATAACCATTTTTGCTATTTCCGACATTACGTTTTCGTATCTTGGGACACCCTTCCCATACACAGTATCCCACAAGGCACTTGCCATCGGTGAGTTTGTGGATGCAGCCGTAGCCTGCTGAAAAGGGTCTTGAACAAATCTATCCCTGAGAACATTTAGTATCTCTTCGTACTTATTTTTCGGCTTTTCAGATAACCCCGGCAAACTGTCCCACCAATCGCCTAAACCACTCTTGGCAGAACCTTCACCCTGTCCCTGTGATCCCTTGCTGCCATAACTTCTTCCGTAGGGTGTCCCACCAGCAGCACTGCAAAGCACCGGGTCATAATTGGGGGAGTTCCTATTACAGTACAAATCTTTTCCATACATAGTTGTTTTGTTTCCCTCCGCATCCCACTGATGGCCAATCTCTGGGTCATTATATGGAAAATCGGGTATATAGGGATTTGTTCCTGGCATTATTACCACCTCCTTGTCTGTCTGCCTGACTGTCCGGTAAGGTTAAGCAATTTCATCAATTCTTCCAGTGAATTGTTCCCGCCTCTTTGATATGTAGGCATAAGTCCCTGCCCCAGCGAAAGAGCCTGACTTAGATTCTGCGCATAAGGGCTGGGCTGGTCTATCAACTTCTTAATCATTTCCATCTGATCGCCCATCGACCCCATATACCTGTTGGCCAACACACCTGCACCGGAAGGAATAGATACATTCATCCGTCCGAGTTGTGAACCTATTCCACCGGCAAGTTGTCCTCTGGCGGTACTACCCATTGTGTTGAGTAGATTGCTCATCCACTTACGGTAATCCTGATCTCCGCTTTGCAGTCCGCCAAATATCCGTTGCAATATTTCCCACGAAGGAGTTTGGTTTTGAGTAGGATTAGCCCCTCCCCCACCCATACCACCCATCGCCCCGCCACTGTTTGGATTGTTATAACCCCTCGAATAATCCGCCCAACTTTTCATCTGTCCCCACGGAATCATATGCCCCCCTTTTTTAGTCTTTTCTTTCTCCGAGGTTGCGAATAAGCGCACCCCAACCCATAATTTGACAAGAGTCTGCACTGCTCTTTATTTCTAACTGGAACTCATGCCCGGAAACCTTCGGTGGTAACCAGGACAGGTGAGTAGTATCCTGTGTTTCCGTAACCGTCAAAGTACAAACGGCTGTAGTTTGCCTGTTTTTATATATGTAAACAGAAATGTTCCCATCATTTTTTTTATCTAACCAGAACTTGCGCATGTTATACTGGTCTATCGGAAGTCCCGGAACAATCCATCCCGTCTTGTAGGTAGCCGTCGGTACAATACCGGACACATTGAAGGTGGCATCGGACGTGGTATCATCGGCAAAAACACCTCCGTACTTGTAGATGTAATCTTTGCTCGTACTGGCAAAAACAAAATCAGCCGAGGGGATACTCCCAAAAAGAACAGGATAAATTAAAACCCCGGCAATATATTTAGTAGACGAATCAGAGTTTTTAAACCGAATCTGAAGGGCGTTAATTCCCGCCTCTGTCCAAGCCAATCCAGTAGCCGGATCGGTATCGACTGTAAAGGTAAATGTACGCCACGACGTAATTAAATCAATCGTTCCAATTCTGTATGTTACTCCCCCGCTTATCACATCCACATATACATAAAACGGGAGAGATAACGCCTCTTTAGCTAAAATCTTAATCGTAAGACTCTGAACTATTGTACCGTCAGGATAGTTAGCTAAATCAGCAAGTGCAAATTTTTCCACCGCACCGCTGGTAGCTGTAGATATATAGTCCGTCGTACTCCAATCATTTACACAATCCCAATCCGAACCGGCAGAGGCCGTCCACGCAACGGTATCTCCGTCTGCGCTGGGATAGACGGAATCGCTAACCTGAAACCGAAATTCTCCGGTATAAGGCAATGCCTCCGTAAATCCGAACCCCTGCTTATACCATCCGCTTGTTCTTTCGTCAAAAACCAGGGATGTATCAGGGCTATATGCCAGCCAATATCTTTTCTCTGAATACAAACCGCAAGCACCGTCAAGAACGCCCGCCTCTACACTTGACAGGGTTTCTCGGATAGGATCGGAAATCTTCTCCAGCTTATAGGAAAGTGAACCATACATATTTCCGGCGAACCTGTATATTCCGGTTGGTTGTGCAAGAAAATAGATGTAGTCATCCCCCACCACGATACTCTTTGGCGCAGAACATCCCACCGCTTTAGTTATTGGGGTAGCCTCAAGGGAAGCATTTATTGCGTAGATGGAGTTACTTCCAAAGACAATCAGATACCCATTAAATACTCCCATCCATTGTATTTCGTCGATAGCGTCCATGTCCAGATTTATAATGGCATCCGGATCAATGTCGTTGATTAAGCGAGGATTGGAATAATAAATCCTGTTTTTGTAGTAGGCAGATGAGACAAAGAGCCTATCCTGATAGTAAGCCGTTGCCCTGCCTCTGGGGAAGCCAAGTCCGCTTCCGACCGAATCCGGTGTAGCTACGATGGTATATGCGCTGTCGTCCCAATTTGTATCGACAGCAGTAGGAGAGTAGACCATAAGCCAGTCATACCCATTGTCCACTATCTGTCTATTTACGGTCGTTCTGAAATAATACCCAATCCAGTAATTGGGAGTCCATGCCTGGGAGGTATCTTTTACAAGAATCGAATCACCGAGATAAGTTGAATCCCAATCAACGGTGCTGGAAATACACACCCCCAGGGCTTTTATACTGGTTGCGGATATACCATTCCACAGCCGGCACGAATCCGAACCGTCGTTGGAGATAACAAGTCCAAATGGGGTTGGGGTAAAGAAGGTTTGTACTTCACTCGTATTGCCAAAATCCACATACGTTCCATTGTAGGCATCATCGGTATAGTACAAATTGCTCCCGGCAGCCACTACCAACCTATCCTTAACTCCGGCAGAATCCACCGTTCCCATTGCCCGAACCGTACCAAGCGGAGTAATCTGCACTTTCTGGTATCCATCTCTCTTTTTAAGCCAATATCCCCCATAGGGTAAGAAATTAACGATTTCCACGGCCTGGTTTAAGTCCAACTTGTCCGGCGGAACAAAGGTATTTATGCCACCACTAAACTTGTCTGTACCAAGCCACTGCGCAGTCGGGCTGAAAGACGGGAGGTCGATAATCTGCATAGGGGGACTAACCTCCTGAACAGTTGCCTTGGGTTTATCAGGCAGGAGAGGGAATTGTACCCTCTCCTGTGCCTGTACCCATGAACCCCACCAAACTAAAGAAAGGAGAAGGAGAAAATATATAAGAAAAAGATGTTTTTTCACTCAATCACCTTTGGTTTGACAATAAAATCTAATTGTTTCAACAATCCCTTTTCCTGTCGTGCCCTGTCGTACTGAGCAAACCACCAGGCTGCTTCGTTAAAATTCTTACTACTTGCCAGAGCCAGTCCGGTTGCATAAAACTCTACCAGTGGAACATATTGATAAGGGATATTAGTAGAGTCGGTGGTGGCTGAAAGTTCTTTCGCCTGTGCATAATAGAAAACCCAAATGCTATCAGTCCCAAGATTCCACTCCGGACACAACCAGAGATTAGCAGCTGCGGCCCCTGTTCCAGCCGCCGCAAGTGGACTGATAAAAGAAGGCTGTACCGTATAGTATTTGGTGTTTGTTTCCTGTGTAGAGGCAGCTACCCTATTCCAGTCCTTAAATTCTATTCGACCAAGAGGAAGGATACCATCATACTTGGCCTGACCGGAAGCAGAACATGGAAGGGCGGCTTGGACATCCAAACAATCATCATTCAAAGCAACCTTTATGGTTCCACTGGCAACCGTAACGGTGTCAAGTTTCACTATTACACCGTAACTGGCTACTTCCCGACAAGCCCGATTGATAAAATTTGTCAGGGTATCATTGGGATAATACGGGTCGGCATCTGTCGCCAGGTAACTACGCACCTGCTTCTGCATACTTGACAGAGTAACCACGTTTACGCCGGGAAAAGCCAACATAGGTACCAATAGAACCGCCAACAAAAAAACTATTTTTTTCACTGCACCCCCCCAAGAGCAATTATAAGTGAAGGTATCACGGAAAAACCAAACGGTATAAGTATCCTGAGTTCTACGATTTTTCCACCAATCAAGACTAAAATAAACAAAGGGATATTAACCAACCATAACATTTTTATCAAATGAGGGTAATCGTTATATCCCATAACCAGAAGAATAATTCCAACAACAACAACCAGAAAAATAAAGGCTTCGTTGAAAACCGGCAACCCTATTTTGTTTTTCTTCTTTTGAACCGGATTAGAAAACAGCAACTTCAAATCCCCCCAATTCATCCCTGCTATTTCCTTCGTGGTGCAATACTTCTTTTTGTAACCAAAAACAATAAACATTCCGATATAAAGCAATCCGGCCACCAACAGCAAGAGCATTGTATTCCCAGTCTCTCCGGTAAACAAATAATAAATCAAGACCATGAGAATACTCACTTCTCTGTTTAACATTGCAAGGGCAAATAAGGCTGCTGCCACCCAAAAGGAACCATCTATCGCAGCCAAGCAGAATAAACTCCAAAGGACTACATCCAGATAACAATCTGTGTAATCATACTTAAAACTAACCACCCAAAACAATGCCATAAACAAGGTTCCGGTAAACGCAGAAAAGTTGCCGAACCACGTTAAAAGATAAACATGGAATGCCCACAAACCCAAAAACATAAAGAGTATCTTAAGTGGTTCATAAATGAAAATCACATTCCTTATCTGTTTTTCATAAAACATTTTAGACCCGAAACATGTTTCAAGCAACCGATAAACCATCGGAATCAATATCCTGTATTGCATAGGAGCGTTGGCGTTTCCGGTAACAACGTCATGCACCATACCTATCCCGTTGTAAGGAGCCCAGTAGTTATACCTCGTCACCTTGAACTGAATCATGTCCAGTCCGATAGCCAGGAAAAAATATATAGCGATATATGTAATCATCTGTCTATATTGGATATGATTTCTTGCCGAGCCTGTTTGTACGGCGGACGCTTAAAGGACTTGGGCTTATATCCCACCTGCCCCTGATACCTTGAAATATCCGATTCCACTTCGGCATTAACCGCCAACCATGACGGAGAACCCATAGGAAGCATAGCCATACAGGTCAACTTAACAAGTACGTTTTTATATCTTTCGGGTATGTTGCTGGCATCATCCGACGTCATTTGGTATGGAACCTTAAGCGTTTCTGCCGAATTGGGAATCGGGGCTATTCTTAATTCCGACTCAAATATATTGTAAAACTGCGGAGTCCCCTTACTATCGGTATCGTAGTAGTAGCTGTCAAAGTCCCCCTTCTCAAGAAAATCAAGGGGATACTTCCCCCAAAACGGCTTACCGATAATCCTGTCAAATGTTCCCGAAGATAACGACAACATATTGTAAGAACTGTCGTTGGCACTCCCCGCTATTTCTTCTGTCGCCTGCAATTCGGGTATCTCCACCCTTGAACAGAAATCCGCACAAGCCCAACTTACCGCCCTCAACCAAACTTCATTTGGGGACGTAAGACCAGGCATTCTCTCCTTTGCCATTCTGGAAATATCTTCATTCGTTGACAACTTTAGGTTCCTCCCACGGTAACTTTGGTTCTAATTCTAATTCCCGCTCTATATCCTTTTTCAAATAAACATATTCTTCGTCAGACAACCCGCCGGTATTGGTTCTTTTCCACTGGTTCAAATACCACAATCGTTCCTTCCTTGCGTCCCTATCTTCCGGCTGGTCAACATACCTTGGATCGTAGGTTCCGGCTACACTCTGATTGCGTTTAGGCATAAACGCCACATTCATTTGCGGAGCAGTTATCCAAACCTGGCGAACAGGAGCCCCGCACTTATTACACTTCTGGTGGTGCAGGTTTTCATCACTGCCGATTGTTTTTTCAAAATACCGATTACAACATGGACAGTAATAATCGAAGGTTCTCATAATTCCTTTCCTATGTCGGCAGTGG
>NZ_JABXWD010000710.1 GCF_019173545.1 Candidatus Magnetobacterium casense
AAAAAAAATGGTAACTATACTTTAAGGCAAGAAAGAAAGGGGCGGCTCCGCCCCCCTTCAGAACCCCCCGCAAGGGGACCAGTCCCCCACTGAGCCGGGGGTCGCTGACCCCTTGACCCCATTTTACCATGCTTTTTTAAGAGGATACCAAAAGATGCCGTTGCAACCATGAAAAATTTATGCAACCCCTTGACACATCTGTCTTGTGTGGTTTAATCTATACAGTAGGATGGCTTATGATTTTGATTTATTGTTGACCGAGTCTGCCAGGATACACGGTCATTTGTGTGCCGGTCAGGTGCTTGGCGTGAGGATGTCCATATTGGGCCTTACGCTGATTGGCATAGGGGACCCAAAGGGCAGGGACAGAAAGAATCTGCTTGTTTATGTGGAGATCGACAGGTGTGCCACTGATGCCATTACATCGGTAACGGGATGTTCCCTGGGACACAGGACGTTAAAGTACGTTGACTACGGCAAGATGGCGGCAACGTTTTTGAACCTCACAACGGGTCGTGCCATCAGGGTGTTGGCCCTTGAGGAGGCCAGGGATATTGCCAAGAGTCGTTTTCCGCATATCGACGACCAGATGCAGGCTCAGTGTGAGGCCTACAAGGTCATGGCGGATGAGGAGTTGTTTCGGTGGATGGAGGTATCTCTGAGCGTCAGGCAGGAAGATATGCCCGGCAAACCCCTCAGACGGGTTGTGTGCAGCCTCTGCGGCGAACACGTCTCCGATGCCAGGGAGGGAGTCGTTGATGGCAAGGTGTTGTGCAAGGCCTGTCAGAACGGGGCATACTATACCCTGACAGGGTCGCCTCCGGCGTAACAAACTGCTTGGCAGGTTTATGCCAACAACGAAGGCACATCCGTTGACGAGTAAATTGTGTCAGGGTTATGATGGAAGATATTGACAGAGTAAAGCGGACACTCAATGAACACCAGAAAGAATTAAAGAATCGATTTGGTATAACCGGGATAGGTATATTTGGCTCCTTTGCGCGCGGAGAGCAAACTCCTGACAGCGACCTTGACGTGCTCGTGAGCATGGATAAATCCGTGAGTTTGCTTGAATGGGCTGGAGCAGTCAATTATCTTTCCAGCCTGCTTGGCATAAAGGTAGATGTGGTACCCGTGGAAGACATCAGACCTGAGCTAAAACAAGTGATCATGGAGGAAGTCATCCGTCTTTGAAGCGGCAGTTTGACTCATTCATAAGAGATACCCTCGAATATATTGAAAAGACGGAACGATTTG
>NZ_JABXWD010000711.1 GCF_019173545.1 Candidatus Magnetobacterium casense
CCATATGGTAGGCAAACGACTCCGAGTTTGCCTTGTCATCGGCGCTACCGGTTGAACAGCCCGATAGAAATAGCACCTTTGGCGGAAACTCCTTGATCGCATCCCACAGCATAGCCGGAGAGACCTTCTGCAGCTTGCCAACCTCATCCTCCATGCAGAACACCGGCCCCATCTCCTTGTCCAGGCTGGCATGGCCCGTTATGTGGATGATGTCAAAGCCTCCGCTTGTTTTGTTTGTTAGCCCAAGCCCTGTAAAGCTGCCGGAGTCCTCTATCGTCATGTCAATATTGAAATTGCCCACGGTGTCAAAAATGCGCTCTTCTTCTTGTTCAAAGTTGAGGGTATTCTCTCTCAGGTTCGTTGGCGAGCAGGCCATAAATAGCATCCGGAGCGGCTCTTGTTTGGTCTCAACCTCAGCCAACTTCCCCCGGTCATCAACCAGCCGGATTATGTGGATGTTGTGGTTGGGCAGGACAAAGCTGCCGTTGTGCAACAACTCAAACGGTAACTGCGTCCACTCGTAGGGCGTCTGCACATACAGATGCGTATGCGCACCGGTGGCCCTGGCAGTGTCGATGAGCGCCTGAATCGTCCCCGCTCCACGATTGAGCAGGTCGTACAGCCGCCTTCCGAGGGCGGCTCCGGCGTTAGGGTCGTGACGCCACAGGTTCTTGCGTGTCTCCGCAAGGAGATCGGCAACCTCGGCAGCAGATATGTTATACGATAATGCGCCGTTGATATTGACGTTGCATTGGCCGCTCGCTGCCGGCGATATCGCTATGGTTATGCTACTTTGCCCGTTTGACATATTCTTTTGACATATTCTATAGTGGTTCAGTCTGCAACCGCTCTAATGCCTACAGCATCTCGTTAAACCGCGACACTCCAACGCCACACAAGGGACACTTCCACCCCTCAGGCAAATCCTTGAACTCCACCCCCGGCGGTATCTTTGACTTCTTATCCCCCTTTTTGGGATCGTATATGTAACCGCACAGACCACACACATAAACCTTTGATTCCTGAGCTTCCGACATAATATCTATCCTTCCTTTCTTGTTTGTTTAAATCATGTAACTAATGTTACAACCTTTAAATTATAAACGTCAAGGGTATCCTCTTTATATTTCAATGGTAACTATACTTTACTTTAAGGCAAGAAAGAAAGGGGCGGCTCCGCCCCCCTTCAGAACCCCCCGCAAGGGGACCAGTCCCCTTGACCCCATTTTACCATGCTTTTTTAAGAGGA
>NZ_JABXWD010000712.1 GCF_019173545.1 Candidatus Magnetobacterium casense
TCCCTCAGACCCACCCCGCAAGGGGGCCAGCCCCCTTGACCCCTTCCTGCTTGTTATAGTTACTTATGCTCGCTTACTTAGCAAGCGATTCCGACGATGGTTTTGCCTTGACACTTTTGGGGGATTGTGTTAGTATTTCCTTAATGGATGTTGAGCTAAATAGTGACAAGGCTGAAGAGATACTCAGAGGTATAAGCCTGCTGTATGTTGAAGATGACGAGGTTATTAACAGACAACTCTCCATATTCTTAAGAAGGCGTGTAAAAAACTTATTCACCGCCTGTAATGGCAGGGAAGGGCTTGAGGTGTTCAAGACACACACGCCCGATATGGTCGTTACCGATATAAACATGCCTGACATGGACGGCATTCAGATGGTCAGACATATTAAGGAAATACGACATGATACAAAGATAATCCTCACCACTGCCTTTAACGACGAGGAATACTTTATCAGGGCCATCGACGCCAATGTAGACAGCTTTATGAAAAAACCGATAGACCCCTATAAGCTCCTCGAAACGATGATAAACCATGCAATTGTCTCTATCCAAAAAAAAGAAGTCGAGGAAAAAAGCAGACTCATCAACTTTATACTCAACAACAGCATAGGTGATGCCGTAATATCAACCGATACACGGGGCAATGTGACATTCATCAACCCCGCTGCCCAGTACATGCTCGGATGTCTCGTGGAACATGTATATGGCAAGCCACTGTCAGGGGTCTTTACGATAACCGGCAATGGCCACGATAAAACGCTCACCCCTGAATCGCTCATCAAGAACGAGGTGATAGACCTCACAAATCAGACCCTGCAATTGTCAGGCGGACAGCAATTGCGGATATACGGCAGCACCTCGCCAATACGAGACGACAACGACAACTTTAGGGGCGTTGTCATAATATTCCAGGACCTCGACAAACTCCGGGAGGCTCAGGAGCGGTTAAGCTATCACCGGGAGAGGTTTATCTCCGTGCTGATACACGACATCAAAACTCCATTGATTGCCATCTCCGGATATGCCAGGCGTTTCCTGCTTGGCAAGGCCAAGAGTGATGAGGACAAAAGCAAGCTTGTTGGCAACATCCAAAACATATCGGATTGCCTGCTTAACACCATCGAGGAGACATCGAACCTGCTCAGGGAAAAGGGCGCCCTGAACTCCTGCAATCTCGAACATCTGCACTTTGACAAGATACTGACGGCGGCCATTATAAACTGCCTCCCTGCAATGGACAACA
>NZ_JABXWD010000713.1 GCF_019173545.1 Candidatus Magnetobacterium casense
CATCGAACCCCCAGCTCAGAACCGAGGAATTCAATGCGTTTTGGCTTAATCACAACTTTCTTCGGACCGTTTTCGACGTGTCCGGCAATAACGGCCCCAAATCGATCTGGGGCGTCGTAGGATTCGAGCACGTCCCAGACATTGGACAGGTCTGACTGAGGCACAAAGAGAACGAATCCGGCTCCCATGTTGAGGTTGCCGTAAGCTTCCCTGTCATCAACCGGTCCGTGCTCCTGAATGAAGTCGAATATGGGAAGCTGCCTAGGCAGGACATCTATCACATATGTGAACGATTGCCGAGCACGCATGATCTTGCGCCAACCGTGCCCAGTAACGTTCACAGCGTAGTGGATGTGGACACCACTATTCTGGCAGTCCTCGACAATGGGCACGTAAATGCGCGTCGGGTCGAGGAGGGTTTCGCCGTAAGTGCGGCCATCAGAGAGTCGAGTCAGAAAGCCATCGGGCAACTTCTTGGCGATTTCTCGCGCCAAAGTCAACCCATTGGCGTGGATTCCCGAGCTCTCGATGATCACGATGGCATCGTCAGACATAATACGGTCTGGCCTGATCAGTCGTTCTTCTGACTGTACAAAACCAACCGTTGCACCTGCAAGGTCGACTGCACCTGGCATGATAATGTCCCTCAGGGTTGGGGTTTCCCCTCCACCCCAGACACACCTTGCCAGAATGCATGCCTGCTTGGTCCCTTTGACCAAATCGCGCCAACGCTTCTCGTTTTTGAACCAGTCCGAACTGCCAGCAGCAAGGTACTGGCTATAGCAGAACGGCAATGGTCCCAACGTAACCATGTCGTTCACCGCCATGGCAACGTTGCATTGGGCGACATGATCATAGAATGTCAGTCCTGCCAATGCCTCCAACTCGATCGCCAACTGAAGCATAGCGTCGGCCACCAAGTTCTTGGTGCCTAAGCCTTCAATGACGATGCCGAGGTATCCAAATGGAGTTTTGACGAGGTAGCAGCTCTCGCCCCGACTCCATTCCTCCTCGGAAAAACCAAAACGATGAAGAAAACGCGCAGTTGCACGACCGGCCTCCTGTGCTTCTCACTTGACTGGATCCATACCATCGTAGACCACTCCGGTTTCAGCATACGTCATTGTCTTGCGCATGGCTCACTATACCTTTCTTTGATGTCCCACCTGAAAAGATCCGAAGAATTCGGATTTTGAACTTTTCAAGGTGCCAATATAACATTATCAATTTATGGAAAAAAATCA
>NZ_JABXWD010000714.1 GCF_019173545.1 Candidatus Magnetobacterium casense
CACTATATTTGTCAAGATCTACTGAGACAGTTATATTCTGGACATAAAACAGCGCAGTCCTGGCCGGCATCTCCTGAGTTATGACTGAGTTGTTTGCGAGGGTGCTGTTTGCGTAGAAGGTCACAGTGTAGTTGCCGGGCATGTTATCGAATTCCTGCGTGACATTGAGTAAGACAGACCACAGGCCAGTCTCTGACTTCTGCGTCGAGTTCACGAGGAAATAGGGGCCGTGAAGTGTATCTGCGGGGTCAGTGATGTTTACCCAGGCATGGTCAATCTGGTTATCCATGTTTTTGTATATGGTGGCGGAGATTGTCAGGTTCGGGCTGGAGGCGAGATAATCGACGTCAACATAGGAAGAACCCGATTTTGTGAAGGTAGCGTTCTGGTTCCTGACAGATACCCTGGTCACGTTAAAAGAGGTCTGGTTTTCAGCGTAGATCCCGTTTACGTCAGTTATAGTGATGTTTAACGTGTGTGCGCCTGCCCTGAGCGGTGCAGGAAGTGAGTACCTGAACTTGCCTGTTGCATTGGTGGAGAGCGTCTGCCCGCTGCCTGTGGTGAGTAGTTGCGAGGTTGTGTTGTATTTGAGTTCGTCGTCGAGATAAATATGTATGGTTGTGCTTGCGACAGATGAATTGTCAGGGAAAAGGGTGGCATTTCCTGTGACCGTTATTATCTCCTCTGGAATGACATTTCTCCTGTCGGCCGCGACGGGAAGCACAATATGCTTGATGTGGAAGGTACGTGTCTCCGTATCATCAGTATTTCCGATCAAATCTGCCGTGCTTGCGTTCAGGTAATAAATATTCTCAGGAAGGGCTGTGAAATTGACATAGAACGGCGAGGACGTGGAGGTGTAGTTAAGGACAAGGCCGGTTGTGTTGTAGAGGTAGATTGTTATGTTGTTTATACCGCTGTGGAGGTCATAGGCAGAGACATTCGCGGGGATCCAGTGCGGAATCCTGTAACCGCTCGCCGGCGTCGGGGTGATGAACTGTATGACGGGCGAGACAGTGTCTATTTTTATTGTTTTATTTGCTGTCTCTTCCATATTTCCTGCTGTATCATTGCTCCTGAACCTGATGTAGGAGATACCGTCTTTCTGTACGAATATCCTGGTCTCTTCAGTGCCCGGTGTTGCAGAAGGCTCAGGCGATGCTTTTTTGCGCGCGTACATTATATCCCACCTGGCCCATGCCTTGCAGAGGATGCCGCCGTCGCCGCCGTCTGCGTCTGCGACC
>NZ_JABXWD010000715.1 GCF_019173545.1 Candidatus Magnetobacterium casense
GCCTCGTTACAGGGAAAGGCATCTCTTATCCCTTACACGGTAGGCTGATGGATGGTGATCGACCAGGCCGCTGTATTCACCTTATTGCCTGCAACCAAGTCTTGAGTCGTGACCGTGGTGCAGTACCTCGGCCCGGAAGCAGACTCCACGATCATGACGATGGTGGCAACCCCGCTCCGGTGGATCAGCATACTCGTCTGGGCCGCTATTTCAACATATCTGCAGGACGAGCAGGTCCCGACCGTAAACATGTCCGTCGTTAGGGTCAGCGACGTGTCGGCAAGCCACCCGGTAGAATCGGAACACCCAGAGATAACCGTTGGAACGATAGCAGAAGATTCCAAAACCGCGAGTTTAAGGGTCCCGCCAGCCGTTGAATAAATTCCAGCAAAGAAAGCATCCATGACGGATGTCGAACAGTATTTTGCACCAGTACCCATTTATGTGTCCTCCTCGGTGATAAATCTGAAAACAAAGTCAGCTTCGTGCGTGCAGTTAGCGGGCTGGAGGTTATAGACGATGACGTCCTTCTGCTCCTCCGCCTTGTCTTTTTTTTCTTCCTCTTCCATCACTCCTCCAGGACCATCTCGGCATGACAGGTGACAGTCGTGACCGAACTAACCCATATACCAATGGAGAGGCCATTTTTAACGAGTATCTCCTCGTCTAATGCAAATTTCTCATGGTATCCAACCTGTTTATGGACCTGTCTCCGGGCAAGAATTCCACTCGATACTCCACCCGAACAATCGGCATTAAAAATTAATCCGATCGTTCCCATATCCAGAGCTGTAGAGCCATACCGGATCACCTGGCCAAAAGCAGAGGCCGTACTCAAAGTCTGACCCGTACTTGTCGTCATCCTGCAAACCCGACAAGTTGCCGGCGCCTCCGAACTTAAAACAGCATCGAACCAGACCGACCATTCCTTCAACTTGACCGTCCTATTGCTCGGAGCAATAACTTGCACCATGCACCGGTCAGTCGTTGCAACCATAGCAGACCCGGCCGTCGTCCCAACTGCAAATATCAATCCAGCCATCTTAGTTGTCTCCTCGTCTTTTCTTGCGTTTTATTTTAATCTCATCGGGCATGCAGGAACCTGACATCGAGCCCGATGAACCTCTCAATGTTCCCAGAATAGATGCTTTCAGATCCGCCCCGCCTATGGGCGCCACATATTCGTCAAATCCTATGTCCCAAGTTCCCACCCTCGTCTGGAAGTCAATGTCATCATCGAAGG
>NZ_JABXWD010000716.1 GCF_019173545.1 Candidatus Magnetobacterium casense
TCAGCAAAAGTCGATATCATCGTCACCCTTGCAATTCCGCCCACGGACGATTCAATGACCAATCCTGACTACCAGCTGCTGAGCTATCATTCCTACTCCACCATCAATTACTACATAAACCCGAAAAACACCTATGGCTTCGCAAGTACGGCCGTTGTCAGCACAATCACGACGTCTGTGAACACTTGGGACAAGGAAACCTCCTATCAAGTCTTCTCGTATAAGGGCACAACGACAAGAGTCGCTGGCAAACGTGACGGTTACAACGTGATCTCCTGGGGCAAGTACAGTGCAGGTGTCATCGCGGTCACCATGAGCTGGGTAAGTGGCGGCCAAACCCTCGAAGTCGACTGCATGATGAACACACGCTTCAAATGGAGCTTAACAGGGGAAGCTAGCAAAATGGACGTGCAGAACATAATGACACACGAACTTGGCCACTTCTGCGGTCTCAAAGACCTCTACAACGACGCTGACTACTGGCTGACAATGTATGGCTACTCCGACTACGGTTTGACGTACGCACGGACACTTGGATTAGGCGACATCAACGGACTGAAAGCAGTCTACGGAGCCTAGAAAGGACACTTATTCAACCACTACCTCTTTTTTCCTAACACTCGCCTAGAAATGCGCACTTTTTTCATTTGAGGAGTAAGTTCTAGTGCCCTTTCTATCCCTCGTACTATGATATTCGCTATCCTACCTTCCTACCCAAATACTACCTAACCGCATTCGGAAAAGGGAAATATACCATCAAAATGAAATCCTACAGTTCGTCGTGGTCGTTGGTCGTAGACGTTTATTCTGGGTCGTCGTCCGTCATTGTTTGGGGCAAAGTTTTATAGTTCTGAAAACCTTCAGAATGCTTGCGGTGGGTCTTAGGCGGGGGGGGGTAGGGGTCCCCTGTACCGTAAACCCTCTATAGGACGGGCCGAAAGCTGGGGCTGAGGCGTTTAAGGCCGCTGAGGCCTCCAGGTCCGAAGCGAAGACTATCCGTCCCTTGGGGCTGGCGGTCATTAGGCAGCTTTCGTAGGGAAGCTGTCTTTAATGTTGACCAGGCGAACCTGGCCAGGCCCGGGAGGGAGCAACCTAAGTCTGGACGTTCAGCGCTCAAGGGCATGCGGGTACGAGTGTAGGGTTTGGAGGTTCAGTGGATTCTGGACGACGATCTCCTGTGGCCCACCGCTCTTCTAAACGACAGAACCTCGGAAAATCCTAAATGCTCATTGATCGTATCCT
>NZ_JABXWD010000717.1 GCF_019173545.1 Candidatus Magnetobacterium casense
GGAGATAGTTGCCAGAGTTAAAAGCGGAGAGATCTCGCTTGCAGAAGGCAAACGGATGATACGCAAAAGGGAGGCGTAGTGATCGCCCACGTATGCGCCGAGGAGCACCTGGGAACGGCCCAGTACCAGAGAAGCGGAGTACAGGAGGCGATACGCATCGTCTCCCGGTTTTGAATGCCGCCCGTTGCTCAATTCGACACGGTCGTCACCTCTCGGCTGGAAATGGCGGCCCGATCACTACCAACAAAGGATGGGTATGTGTACATCAACCGGATCAACATCCTTACCGGATGGATGGGATGGGGACGCAACTACCAGAAACGCCATTGCCTGGTGGCATCCCGACGATGCCTGCTGGTACTGGTCTGAGGACCAGGCGGACGAAGAACTACCCATCCCGAAACAAGTCGTGCAGTTTCCCAAACCGTGGCACATCGTGAGGCATGAGCCTTGGTTGTGTGCGATTAGGAATGTGAAGTTTAGGCTGAAAGGGAGCAGGATATAACTGTACTGGAGGCACTTCAAATAGCAATGGAGATTCTCCCTTACGCCAACGATGAAGAGCTTGACTACATAATCTGGGAGCACACTGGATATCCGATGTTTTGGGACTCATCTGACGGGAGCACCCCCGAGGAATGTTTTAGGAAGCAGCTTGAAGATTTCAAGAGGAGTATGGTATGAGCCAGTGGATGGCAATCGCGTATGTTATTTTTGGCAGCATGGCAATTGGAATTGGTGTAACAGTGTTCTTTATGGGAATAACCGAATTGCTGCGATAGGAGGTTCCTAATGGGTGAGTTTGTGAATGAAAAACTGGAACTGTGCGGAGTTTGTTGTCAGATGTGTACTAAATTCGAGACTGAAGATTGTCTTGTTGTTACGGCGTGGCCGTGGAGCAAATCTGGGAACTGGTGCAGCGCCTATGTGCCGAGCACCGTATTATATCCGGATGCTGTCACCATTGAGCAGGCCGTATTGAGGGACGCCGCTCAGTCTGAAGACACAGAAAACGGACAGATTACGATTAAGATTTTACACGACGAAGACGGTGAGTGCTCTTCATCTTGTGATTTGTGGGTTTTGAATGATGAGGATTGTAAATGTGATCTCATGGACGAGAAAACTACAGATGGGATTGTATGGAGTATCGTCCCAACCCGCTGCCCAGGCCCAGGGACGTATAAGCTCGTGAGGGTTGAGGACGTGGAGGGGCCGACGCCATGAGGATCAAGCCATT
>NZ_JABXWD010000718.1 GCF_019173545.1 Candidatus Magnetobacterium casense
CCACAGCGACTGGCAGGGGAATCTTTCTGGCGTGTAGTGCTTCATGGCAACGCCCTTCTCCCCATCCCAGACGTTTGATATGCTCACTGATTCCACCTTTGGCAACCAGACATCCACCAGCCTATCAATTTCGGCTTTGTTCTCTGGCATACGCACCCCGTTGATGCACACGCTGGGGGTCTTGCCCCGCATAGACAAAAACGTGTTGATGTTCTTCACCACCCGGTCATAGTTCGCCCCTACCCTGATCTTTTCAAAGGTCTCTTTGGTCACAGCATCCACAGAGATACAGAGTGCATCCAACCCCGCCTCGATCAGTTCCGCACTGGCCCATTCGGTCAACAGAACGGCATTGGTTGAGAAGCCCGTAGAAAAGCCCTTGCTTTTGGCTATCCTGACCATTTCATAAATGGCCTTGGACAGTAGCGGTTCTCCCTGGAACTGAGGCCCGATATGCAGGGGCGTGTCCAGTTCTGCCAACTGTTCTATGATGTCCCTGTACCTGCCTATGTCGAAGTAGGCCGGGTACTTGCGGTTGATCTCAGGGTCGGCATTGGCCTTATGGGTAGGACACATGATGCACCGGAGATTGCACAGCCGCGTGGCTTCCAGCGAGACGTTCTGAAGGGCAAAAGGTGTTGTCACAGTAGCACCTGCTGGTCAGTATTCTGGGTAACTTTCTTCTTCCCGCAATGGCATTTCCCAAGCTGCACCCTCACTTGATCGGTGTCCATTGCCTCAATAGTTAGGCCATCCTCGATGAATTGAGCCATAGGCTACTGGAAAGCCATAGAAATTCATCGGTCTTGATCCATATGGTCAACAAGGGCGTACCCGGTGAAACAACGCGCATGGGGCTAGAGCGTTTCCCAAGGGATGTCCAGTCATTAGGCGCAGATGTCGTGGTGATCCAGTATGGCCTGAATGACTGTAACTGCTGGCTGACTGACGGGGGTTTGCCACGGGTATCAAGAGAAGCGTTTGAAGCCAACCTGATCGAGATGGTCAAACGAGCACAGAGGTTCGGGGCCAAGAGGGTGATCTTGCCCAACAACTACCCTACCCTGCGGTACAAAGTCATGCTGAGTGGTGAACGGTTTGAGGATGCCAATAGCCGCTATTCTGAGATCATCGCCAACATCGCCAAAGGGAACGCTGGCGTGGAGTTCTGCGACATCAGGGCGGTATTCGGGGCATATGAAGGGCCATTGGATGACCTACTTATGCCGTGGCCGGATCA
>NZ_JABXWD010000719.1 GCF_019173545.1 Candidatus Magnetobacterium casense
CATACCTGACCGGCAACCTTACCGCCGGGAACCTCACGATCCACGCCAAGGCAAGCGACCCTGGCAACTTCACGGCGAACATCCACCTGGTATTTTCGCTACCCATCTATGCCGGGTTGAACTGGACCACCAACACCACTTACGTCCCGGTGATGTCCTACAACGGGACCGACTGGGGAACCAGCCAGGTGTGGTGGAACATCGGCACCTTCGCGTTGGCAGCCGACGCATGGACTCCCATTGACATAACATTCGCAGGGTTGGCGAACCAACCCAGTTTCGCCTATGTGGAGATATACCCGGCATTATGAATAATTGCCCAATCTGCGGGAGGCCAATGCAAGGGGTCCATGTGGCGGGGAAGTACCGGGATTACGAAATGTCGACCTGCGTGCCCTGCGTTAAGGAGGCCGACAAAAAAAGAAAAGAACCAAAAGAAAATACAGGGGTACTAGAAAAGAATAGAAATAGAATAATAATATAGAAATAGAAGGGGTTACACAAAAAGGTTACAACATTGTGTAACTAATGGTTACAATAGCTATGATGGACGAAGAATACAAGGTAGCGGAAACGGAAGCCCGGATAAGGAAGGATTGGGAGGCACTGGTAAACCTGAAAATAGAGCGGGTAAAGTCCCGAACCGCATGGAAAAGAGGGTGGGTAGTTCTACGGAAGAGTTGGTTGACCAGCTCCATAAATTATCGGTGCACCCTGGAAGAGATTGCTGTCTTTTCCAAGTTGATAGTTATGGCCGATGAGTTCGGGCCGGTGCCAGGGCTAATTTCCGACAACGATCTGCGGGCTATGCCCTACGAGTACCTGTCTCATGTAGCCTGTTGCCCACTGGAGGTATTCAGGAATACAGTTGAAAAGTCCAAGTTGGATGAAAGTATCTACGAAAACGGGCATGGGATATTCATAATACACTTCGATGATTACCAGTTTACCGAATATGACAGGCAAAAGAAATATCGCCAGGCAAAGCGGGTGGTTGCAGCTCCTAACCCTGAGAAGTTTGCTGATCAGGGCAGGTTCAGCCACCTGGTTCGCCGTTAGCAAGGAGGATGGAATGAAACGGAGTCAGTTACTACCAATCGGAGTGGCCATCATATTTGGTCCACCAACTATAGCGGGACTTGTTGTGGGACACTTTAATGGTGTTTGGGCTGGCGTGGTAGTCGGCGTAGTGGGCCTGGGGATCGTGCTACTTGTGGCCTACTACTGGGTTATGAAGCA
>NZ_JABXWD010000072.1 GCF_019173545.1 Candidatus Magnetobacterium casense
ACTCCATTCAAACGTGGTCATGTTGCTGCCGCATAGTAACAATGCCATATTATGAAGGGATAAAAGTGCCTTAAATACTGGTAACCACGGTTGATTGTGGTGCTACCGGCAATTTTGATACCCGAAAAAACTCGAATCCGATCAGTATAGTGATGTATAAAAATTGAATATTGTGTCTTTTCTTATGATCCTATGAAGATACTGGTGCCGGTTGATGGCTCAGGTGATGCCTATAATACGCTGAGGGGAGCTTGCACTTTGGCCCTGCGTATGGGCTACAGCGTGGTAGCGTTTCACGTGGACAGGTCGGAGCTTTATACTCCGGAGTTTTCGAAATGGTATACGGTTCAGAGGCGGATCGAAACGGAGTTTGACATGTTGGCCAGGGAGGTAATCAGGAGGTCCTACGGCATTGGCAGTGAGCTGGGTGTTGGTATGGAGGTGGTGATGTCAGTCGGTGAGCCGGCAAGTGAGATACTGGCCTATGCCGGTGAAAACGGCGTCGTAAAACTCATTGCAATGAGTTATGGGGCATTGACAGGGGCAACAGAGAGGCTGATTGAGGGTGTGACAAAGACCGTAATCCTGCAGCAGGACAAGCCCGTCCTGGTCAGCAGCAACACGATGACAATAAGCAGCATCCTGGTAGTCATAGAGGATGTCAATGACACCGGCAGCAGTCACGGGGCAATGGTGAAACATGCCGGGATGTTGGCGAGGGCATTCAGGGCACGGGTTGGGATAATGTCTCTGGTACCTGATCTTTTTGCCATTGCCGTTGACTATGGACACATTGGCGAGGTCCCGTACATAAAGTCCCGTAAGAGTTTCAGGCGCTTTGAAAATATATACAGACAGCGCACACGGACAATCGCATCAGAGGCCACACAGCTCATTGCAGCCATAGACGCTACCATCCCCGTGACGACAAAGGAGACAGACGAGGCAGACGAGGTCATTGCCGAGGCACACAACTACGGTCTGATCGTCATCCACCCCAAACAAAAAGCCGCCGACAATACGTTGACGGATATATCTAAGACCCTGCTTAACAGCCGCTCGTTAAGCACGCTCTTTGTACCGTAAGGGGGCTCAAAGGGGCTGTCGATTCCGTGACTGCAACAAAAAACATTTACATGTTATGCACTTCTATGTTATAAGTAAATATGCAACAGGAGACAATATGGACAGGCAATCCGTAGCATTATCACAGTGATGCGACAGTTAAAGTTACGTCAGCGGATATTTCTGAGCATGATGTCGCCGATCTTTATGGCCTTTGCCATTATCTTTGTCGAGCTTCAGGGGCTAAACGATATATATCACAAGGTGCTGATCATAGAGAAGGTAGACGATATATACCTGACGTTTATGATGGCTCGCAGGTACGAAAAGAACATCCTGTTGTTTAAGGAAGAACATGAACACATAGCCCTGTTTACCGAAAGCATGAAGCAACTCAGAAGCAACATCGATGACATCAACTACGACTACATTGTTAAAGGTGAGAGGCGCCCCTTTTTAATCTTAAAGGACACCGTTGCACTCTACAACGGCGTTATGCAGAGCCTGATCCACGACAAGCAAGACAACAGGCAAGATGAAACACTCAAACAGATGCGCCACTATGCCAGAGAGATACAAAAGACCCTTGTAAACATCTCCAGGGCAGAGAGGGATGAGATAAACAACAAGATAGCACGTGCGAAACTGTCATTTGCCTTGTCTTTTGTCTTTATAGTGGCAGGTGTAATTGTTGTAAGTTATCTCCTGGCAAGGGGAATTATAAATACACTCAAGGAGATAGAACATGCCCTTGACAATATCACCGTAGACAACAACTCCGGCCACTACCTCGATATCGATGGCCCGCAGGAGATACGCTCTTTCATATCGGCCTACAATCGCACGATTGCCGACCTGACAACCGTGCGTGCTGCCTACACCAACACCATCAGGAAGCTCGAGGACGCCAACAACGAACTGATGCTCAAGCAGGATGAGATCATAGAAAAACGAAACATGGCGGCCATGCGTCTGCTCTCCTCGGAGATTGCACACGAAATAAACAATCCGCTTTCCTCCGTCATCTCAATGCTCTATATGTTTTACGAAGAGATACCAGAGTCCGATACCAAGAGAGAACTCGTAGAGTTGATGATAAAGGACACCAATCGTTGTCAAGTGCTGGTGCGTGAGCTGGCCGACTTTGCCAGACAGCAGCCCCTTAAGCTCAGGGAAGTCAATCCCTCCGATCTCATCACAGAGGCCGTGGAGGCCGTCAGGCGCAAGATAGGGACCAACATGCCTTATATCACAACCTATCTCGAGCAACTACCGCCGACAATTGTTGTTGACCAGGTGTTGCTAAGTCAGGTCTTTGTCAACATCCTCAACAATGCCTGCCAGTTTACGCCGGTTGATGGCATCATCCATATCCGTGGCTACACGACGGATACTCACGTGCTGTTTAGCATCAAGGACAGCGGCAGGGGCATACCTCCGGAGGTGATACCGAGTTTGTTTGAACCGTTTTTCTCAACGCGCAGAGACTCCGGTGGCACGGGGCTGGGGTTGACCATCTCAAAGAAGATCATCGACAGACACCGTGGCAGCATCAGCGTTGAGAGTGTCCTGGGCAGCGGCAGCGTCTTTAAGATCAAACTGCCGCTATCACAGGAGCCTGTGTAGGGGCATACGAAGAAAAACCACAACGTGATTAACCTCAATTCAGGCAATTATCATACCTCAAAAAAATCGTTTATAGCAAATTTCGATTGGATTAAATACAAAATAGGTGGCACTTTTATGGGGTCAAGGGGACTTCTTCGTGGCCGGGGCGGGTGCGACCCGCTGCGACAAGGTTGCGCCTCGCCCCTCCCCTTGCGGGGGGGTCTGAAGGGGCCAGGAGCGCATTGAGCCGGGGGGCGCTGCCCCCTCCTGGAGCGACAAAGAAGCGGAGCCGCCCCTTTCTTTCTTTTTTGAAACGTGCTATATATGTCATCACAGGATTTTTTACAGCAAAAAATCCTTTACATATCATGTGCTTATATGTTATAAATAGACATGAACCAGGAGAGAGTATGGAAAAACAAGATGTGATATTATCAGAGTTTGAATTCCCTAATGAGACCACTGAAAAAATAATTAACAAGGAATTAGGGTATCAGAGGGCAAGAGACAGACAAATAGCACTCATGAGGAAAGGCCTGTATCTGGGTACTGATGGCAAATTTTTGCCTGTAAGAGAAGAACTTCATGCAAGGGGGTAAGACATTTATAGATACAAATATTCTTGTCTATGCCTATGACAAAACCTCTGGCGCTAAATACACCAAAGCACTGGAAATAATAGAAGGACTTTGGATGTCAGGCAATGGCGTTATAAGCACTCAGGTGTTACAAGAGTTTTACGTAACAATAACTCGTAAAATAGCGACTCCTGTAGGTGTGCTACATGCGAAAGAAATAATAATGGATTATTTAGAATGGAAGACTATCATAGTGGATGGAGAGATCATATTAAATGCCATAGATATACAAGGTAAGTACAAATATTCATTCTGGGACTCTGTGATTATATCATCAGCCCTGAAAGCAGAGGCATCACTCTTGTTGACAGAAGACCTGTCAAACGGCCAAAATATCAAGAACACAGGAATTAGGAACCCCTTTGTGAGTTGAGGGAGTTATATGCAGATAAAGATACTCGTCGTGGATGACGAACTGAGCCTCTGTAAGACCCTGGAGATCATCCTGAGGAAGGAGGGCTATGACGTGGTGACCACACAGTTGGGGGTACATGCACTGTCGCTCATCTACGAGCAGGATTTTCATGTGATCTTCACCGACCTCAACCTGCCTGATGCCAGTGGTCTGGACATTATAACTGAGGCCAGAAAACGCATCCCCTGCCCGCAGGTGATCCTTATCACGGCCTTTGCCGGCATAGAGACGGCCGTGGATGCCATCAAACGTGGCGCCTACGATTACCTCACAAAACCCCTGTCTCCGGACAAGGTCAGGGTTACCACAAAGCGGGCGATAGAAAAGCTGACTCTAACCGAGCAGATAGATAACATTCGTCGGGAGGTTAGCCTGTGCTTTGGTTTTGACAACATGGTGGGCAAGAGTCAGTGCATGTACGAGTTGCGAAAGACGATCCTGTACGCTGCCAAGAGCACGGGCAGCGTGGTGATAACCGGTGAGTCGGGCACGGGCAAGGAGCTTGTGGCCAGGGCCATCCACTACAACTCCAATCGCAAGGACAACCCCTTTGTGCCCGTCAACTGTGCCGCCATATCAAAGGACCTCATAGAGTCGGAGCTGTTTGGATATGCAAAGGGGGCATTTACGGGAGCACTGCGGGACAAGGTCGGGTTCATAGAGCTTTCAGGCGGTGGCAGCCTGTTCCTGGATGAGATCGGAGAGACGGCACCGGATTTTCAGGTCAAACTCCTGCGTGTTATCCAAAACGGTGAATTTAACAGAGTGGGAGAGGCATCTTTCAAAAATGTGGATGCGCGCTTCATTGCTGCTACAAACAAAGACCTCAAAAAGGCCGTCAAAGAGGGAGCTTTCAGGGAAGACCTGTTTTACAGGCTGCACGTTATCTCCATACACCTTCCCCCGTTGCGCAAGAGACGTGAGGATATCCCGCTGCTGGCCGTTTACTTCCTGAACAAGTACCTGCAGAAGTATCCGGAAAAGGAGATCGGAGACCTGTCCACGGAGGCCGTTGAGACACTGATCAACTACGATTACCCTGGAAATGTCAGGGAACTGGAAAATGCCATCGAACATGCCATCATCTTTGGTCACGGTGAGCACATTACCGTTGATGCCTTGCCTGCAAGCATATCGGGGGCAGTCCGTGGTGGCAGAGAGACAGATCAGACGCCTAAGCCGACCCACAGAATCGGACTCATTAAACCCATGAAGATTGCCAAGTACGAGTTTGAACGAGACCTCATCACATCGGCACTGATACAGAGCGATGGCAATATATCAAAGGCGGCCAGACTCCTCGATATTCACAGGCAGAACCTCCAACTCAAAATCAAGGAATTCAACATAGACGTTGACTCCCTTAAGTGATAGTCATTGAGCAAGCGCACACATAGCCTCCAAACAATACCCCAAAAAAATCCCCGATGCATTGTCCTGACCGTGTCAGCCTTTGATGACTGTATGAGTTCTGTCAGGAATCTGTAAGGATAAAGGGGTGTTGGAGTCTTCCCTTTATCCTTATCGATGAGGTTGTTGGGGGGAGGGGGCTATTTTAGCAATTGCAGTACGTTTTGCGGGATAGAATTGGCCTGTGCCAGGACTGACATGCCGGCTTGCTGGAGTATCATAAACTTGGTCATGTTCGCCGTCTCTTGTGCAAAGTCAGCGTCTAATATCCTTGACCTTGCCGCATAGGTAGTCTCAAGGACGTTGTCGATGTTTCTGATAATCGCCTCGAACTGATTGGACTTGGCGCCCATCTTTGCTTTTTCGCTTATAACCGTGTTCATGGCCCCGTCACAAATTGCGATGGTGTTGGATGCCCGTGATGAAAACCCTGTGTAGCTGGTTGGGTCTGCAATCATTAGGGTGGCCATTCCCGTGTAGACTATTGGTGCGTTGGCCGTATCGCTCCAGGTAGGGGCTGCGCCGGAACTATCTCTGAAGGCATTGTCACCTACACCCACTACGCCGGTTGTAGTGGCCGTGTGAATATCGTACAGATACATCAATGCGCCATTTTTACCTGTCGGTGTAAATGTTGCACCGCCAAGGGCATCGGTGTTCAGGGACGCCAGTCTGAAAGAGATTGACGGGTCTGAGGCGGCATAGCTTACGTGTATGCGTGATGTAAATACACCGCTTAAGAGTTTTCTGTCGTTGAACTTGGCCTGTTCAGCCGTTCTGCCTATTTCCTCCACGAGGGCGTTGATCTCACTCTGCATAAATGAGACGTCAGTGACACCGTACTGACCACTCATCGCCTGCACGGCAAGTTCCCTGATCCTCTGAAGGTTGTTCACTATTTCATCCATGGCACCTTCTGCCGTCTGTGCCATCGATAAACCATCGGCTGCATTCCTGGTGGCGACCGTAAGACCTCTTATCTGTGTGGTCATCCTGGTGGAAATTGCCAGCCCTGCAGCGTCGTCCTTGGCAGAGTTGATGCGCAGACCGGATGACAGCCTCTGCATCGTCTCACTAAGGGGAGACTGCGTTTTTCTCAGATTTCTCTGAGCGTTGATTGACATGATGTTCGTGTTGATTGTAAATCCTGCCATATTACACCTCCATGTATTGTTTGAACTTAGATAATTTTATATCCATCTGTATAGCTTGCCTGTAACAACTTATTAACATAATAAAATACCTCAGTTAGTCTGTTATTCTACAGCCAGTTTAAAATAAACTGATTATTCTAAAGCAACTGTCGTGCCAGAACATAAACTCATGGAAGAATTCAGTTTGACACCCGCTTGCACTAAGGATAACCTGTTGCCGGAGACACCCCGGCGGGACATCCACGGTGATTGGACGGTGGCAGCTTGGGTGGAAATTTTTTTACGGTGTCAGGAAAATTTTTCTTTGTGCCTCCAGCAAGGTATGGTTGACATAAAGGGCAAAGACCTCATAAAATATACATACTCTGTATATGTGCAGGGTAGCTTTATAAAAACTGTTGTGGGAAAGGGATAACAACTGAATTGGTAAAAACCAGGATCATGGTTGTGGAGGACGAGTGGATTATAGCGACCAGCCTTAGAGAGATGCTTGAGGGGTTGGACTATGATGTGTGCTCGGTAGTCTTTAGTGGTGAGGATGCGGTAAAGAAGGCAGAGGATGAACGCCCTGACATAATCCTCATGGACATACTCCTGCGCGGGGAAATGGACGGTATAGAGGCGGCAGAGAATATAAGCGCATTTATGAATATACCCATTGTCTATCTGACTTCCTACACCGACGACAAGACCCTCCAGAGGGCAAAGGAGACAGACCCCTTCGGGTATATTATCAAACCGTTTGAAAAAAGGGAGTTGCGTATAATCATAGAGATGGCCCTGTATAAGCACAACATGGAAAGGAAGTTGAAGGAGAAGTCCAGGCAACTGGAGGAACTCAACAAGAATCTCGAGTCCAAGGTGAGAGATGAGATCGAAAAGGGTCGCAGGAAGGAACACATGCTGATACAGCAGTCAAAGCTGGCCGCAATGGGCGAAATGATGGTGGCCATATCGCACCAGTGGCGGCAGCCGTTAAACGTCATAGGGCTGCTCATCCAGGACCTCGAGGAGGCATACGAGTTCGGCGAAATAGACAAACAGTACATACAGAATATGTCCAGGGAGTCAATGGCGCAGTTGTCCTTTATGTCCAATACGATTACGGATTTTTACAATTTCTTCAAACCCAACAAGGACCAGGTCTCCTTTGATGTAAATCAGGCCATAGAGGACGTTATTTCGTTGGTGCACGTTCAATTGCAGAGCATGGACATCTATGTCCGCTCAACCGTTGTCTCCGATAATACTGTGGGCTTGGGTGCTGCAACAGGGCTTGTTATAAAGGGGTATCCCGGTGAGTTTCAGCAGGTTATACTCAACGTGCTCAATAACGCCAGGGATGCAATCCTGAAAAAACGCCAGGGTGGAGAGTTCACAACCAACAGCAGGGGCGACATAGACATCACTATATGCCGGGACAACAAAAAGGTCATTATAAAGATCAAAGACAATGGCCAGGGCATACCGGAAACTATTATCGACAGGGTTTTTGAGCCGTACTTTACAACGAGGGAAGACGGCATCGGTATTGGCCTGTATATGTCAAAGGTAATCATTGAAAGTCACATGGGCGGCAATTTATATGTCGAAAACACCGAAACCGGCGCCATGTTTACGATAGAGTTTAGAGGTTGAGATTTCCGTGGTTTAAGCTCTGCAAAACCATCAGGGAATTTATAGAATGCTTATGAAAAACCGGAGGTAAGTTAATGAAAGCGTTGGTCGTAGAAGACGAATTTAAGAGCAGAACGCTCTTACAGAGGATCCTTTCCCGATATGGGAACTGTGATGTGGCAATAAACGGAGAGGAGGCACTGGAGGCCTTCGTCCATGCCTGGAAGGATGGCGAACCCTATGACCTGATCTGTATGGACATAATGATGCCGGAGATGGATGGACAGCAGGCACTGAAGGACTTGCGCGAAATGGAAAAAAAAGCCGGAGTCGAACAACAATACGAGGTAAAGGTCATTATGACTACCGCCTATGACCTGCAAGAGGAAAAAAATGAGGCATTTGAGTGGGGATGTAACGATTATCTCGTGAAACCTATCGACAAGAACAAGCTGCTCGATATCTTACGCAAATACAAGCTAATTGAAGGGTAAACCACACAGAGATATCCCCTACGCTGCTCTCTGGAACTTGACTTAGAGGTTGTGGATTGAGCGGCTGTAGAGGCGCCTGTGTCACCTGTAGCTAAAAAAGAAGGGCATGTTTTATTGCTCTTAATGGCATAGCAATATTAGGCGCAGGTGGTTTGTCTTTCTTTTATAACTCCATCAAAAGTACGGCTATTACCATAATGAGTTAGAATTTATGCGTTCTTACAACATTCTTTTTCGCCGTTAATGGGTTTTCTTCTTCTTCCCTGTCAAGACAGCATATCCGTGTGATATAGTCCTCAACCTGAGACGATGTAAAAGGGATCAACAGTACACCGCAAACAGCCTTGGCGTCAATGACTTCTACTAGTTCATCCTTGGTGGTATCCGACGATACCAGTAACAGGGTATTGATTGCAGGGTTGTCTTGCTTGATCTTTATGGCCAACTCAAAGATGGAACGTTTTTCCATCACAGCATCCAGCATTAGCATGCAGCAGTCTTCCTCACGGCCCAGTGCCTCTTCAAGGTCTGCAGTCCTGCCAAAATACCTTACTTCCACCTGTTTGTTATATTCCTTAAATATAAGACTGAGTTGTTGATAAATAGACTTCCTACAACATACGAACATTTGCTTTACTGCCATATTGACCTCTCATCCTTAATTTTATAGTAAAACAGCAAACTCATATAGTAGCATCCTGTCTTGTTTTTATATTATGCAGGATTTCAATAAATTAATAAAAGGGGTCGATTTTTTTTTATATTTTTTCAGATACACCATAGACCATTGCTTATAAAGATTCTTTTGGATTGACACGGCGTGATTGTTTGTGCTAACCTGATTTAGTAAAAAACAGGCTCATAAAAAAAAGGAGGATTCTATGAAACAAGTGAGAATTAAGCATGTCAGGCATACACGGCGGTTGTCTATAAGATTTCTGTTGCTGTTTGTCTTAATGGTGTTAGCGGTTTTCAATCAGGGTATGGTTTTTGCCTCAAACTTCGGCAACGTCCCGGAGCCGGAGATATCCGACAACAGTCTCAAGTATGCCGATGCAGGCCATAGTGCTGCCATACCACCCAAATCTGGTAAGAGGGCAGACTTTAACGGTGACGGCAAGAGCGACATCCTCTGGCAGAACATCTCTACCGGCCAGGTAGTCATATGGATGCTGGATGATGACGAGATAGAAACAGGAGGCTCTCCGGCCACAGTGTCAGACCTGACATGGCAGATAAAGGGGGTGGGTGACTTTAACGGCAATGGCAAGAGCGATATCCTCTGGCAAAACACCTCCAGCGGTCAGATAATTATCTGGCTCATGGACGGAGACACAATAACCACTGGTGGTTCGCCCTCCACAGTCCCTGACCTGACATGGCAGATAAAGGGGGTGGCCGACTTCAATGCCGATGGCAAGAGCGATATCCTCTGGTACAACACCGTGACGGGCCAAGTGGCCATCTGGATAATGAATGGCACTGTCATTGTCAACGGTGGATTCCCTGGGATTGTGAGCGACTTGAACTGGCAAATTAAAACCACCGGTGACTTCGATGGCGATGGCAAGGCCGATATCCTCTGGCAAAACACTGCCAGTGGTCAAACTGTTGTCTGGCTTATGAATGGCACCGTGATACACGGTTCAGGCTCTCCGGGAAGTGCCGCATCTCAATGGCTGATAGTAGACACCGGTGACTTCGATGGCGATGGCAAGGCAGACATCCTCTGGCAAAACACTGCCAGTGGTCATACAGCCATCTGGTTTATGAATGGCTCAACGGTGGTCAACGGAGGTGTGGTCGCTGTGGTTGCAACCCCATGGCTGGCCAAAGGAGTGCGTGACTTCAACGGCGATGGCAAGGGAGATATCCTGTGGCAAAACCCATCTACCGGTGAGGTGGTCATCTGGTTTATGAACGCTGCAACAATTACCGGCGGCGGCTCACCTGGGACCATAAATTCACCCTGGCAGATAAAGTACTAACCACACACATCAAAAAAAACACTCCGTAGTTTAGTCGAATCCCCCTCCACCCCTATCACAGAGGGAGGAGGGGATTGCCAAAAACACACCTCAACATTAAAATCTTTCTAACCCGGAATACATTCACTACAGTGGTGCCGGCGTAAAAAATTTTGGTATCCTCTTTATATTTAATGGTAACTATGCTTTTATGCATCATGGATTCCTGGTCAAGCCAGGAATGACACACTTGGAAAACGCCTGTAACTGTCATTCCTGCGAAAGCAGGAATCCATGCCTTTTTAACCGTGAAAAAATTTTTTACCCTGCTTTTTAAAGAGGATACAAATTTTGCTTATAAACACTTCAGTCGATATGCTAAAATTAAGAGACTATGTTTTGTTTGTAACTATTTTGGAGGACATGTATGACTATCACAGAGAAGATTCTCGCTGCACACGCCGCAAAGCAGGAGGTTGAACGTGGAGAGCTGATCAACGCCAAGGTTGACCTGGTTTTGGCCAACGATATAACGGCTCCCATCGCTATCCAGGAGTTCCGAAAGATAGGGGCCAAGGGCGTCTTTGACAAGGACAGGGTGGTGTTTGTCTCCGACCACTTTGCCCCGCAGAAGGACATCAAGGCGGCAGAACAGTGCAAGGAACTCAAGGACTTTGCACGGGAGTACGACATGAGTCTGTTCTTTGACGTGGGCCGGATGGGGGTTGAACATGCCCTGCTGCCCGAGCAGGGATTGGTCGTTGCCGGAGACCTGGTCATTGGGGCAGACAGCCACACCTGTACGTATGGGGCATTGGGTGCGTTTTCCACGGGCGTGGGGTCCACCGACGTTGCTGCGGCCATGGCCAGTGGGCAGTGCTGGTTTAAGGTGCCCGAATCGATGAAGTTCGTCTATCACGGGAAGTTGAACAAGTGGGTCGGCGGTAAGGACCTGATCCTGCACACCATTGGCGATATCGGCGTGGATGGCGCCCTGTACATGGCAATGGAGTTTGAGGGTGAGGTGATAAGCGCCATGCCCATGCACCATCGCCTGACTATGTGCAACATGGCAATAGAGGCCGGCGGAAAAAGCGGCATAATCGTTCCCGATGACACCACGCGCGCATACCTCAATGACAGGGCCAAACGACCATGCACTTTTTACACCTCCGGCAAAGAGGCAACCTACTTCGACGTCAGAGACTACGACTGCTCACGGATACAACCAACCGTGGCATGCCCACACCTGCCCTCCAACGTGCGTCCGGCAAGCGAACTGACCAACGTGACCATTGACCAGGTGGTCATCGGTTCATGCACAAACGGTCGCCTCGAAGACCTCAGGGAGGCCGCAGCCGTTATAAAGGGTCGGAAGGTCAACACAAACGTTCGCCTCATTGTCATTCCCGCCACGCAGGCCATATACATGGAGGCCATGAGGGAAGGGCTACTGGAGGTGTTTATAGAAGCCGAGGCTGCGGTATCAACTCCAACGTGCGGCCCATGTCTGGGCGGGCACATGGGGATACTGGCAAAGGGGGAAAGGGCCATCGCCACCACCAACAGGAACTTTGTCGGCAGAATGGGACATCCACAGAGCGAAGTCTATCTGTCAAACCCGGCTGTGGCCGCTGCATCAGCCGTACTTGGAAGGATCGGACTGCCACAGGAACTGGGACTGTAAGACTCTACACATCTTTGATATCTTCTTTATATTTCATGGTAGCAAAAGAAAGAAAGGGGCGGCTCCGCCCCCCTTTAGAACCCCCTGCAAGGGGGCCAGCCCCCTTGACCCCATTATTTTGTCACTCAAATATCATGCCTTAAAAAACCTGCGTCATTTCAGTATACACATTTATTTTGACAATGTCATATTACAAACTATGCATATAAAGATGTCTGAACCACGATTTAACGGATTAAGGGATTATCAGGATTTGTGTTAAAGAAGACCTCATGTCTTT